>CAZJUB010000049.1:0-19178 GCA_964549075.1 uncultured archaeon
GCTTGTATCTTTTTCTCACTAGATACAATAATATCAGCATTACAATGAGGACAGATAATCACTAAAAACTCTCCATCAGTTCTTCTCTCCCCACCTTCTAGTTTTTCGCTACAGACATCACAGAAATCAGGTTCTGGAAAACTTGGGAGCTCAGCAATGAGCTCAGTTTCTTTCTTCCATTCCTTCCTATTAATAACAATATACATCGAAGCAAAGACAACAAATAGCCCAGAGATTACAGCTGCCACATAAATCATCCAACGATATTCAGGTTCTCCGACAAAACCGACAACAAATCCTGTAACAATCAAGATCAGAAAAGCTGAAGATAACAAGAGGAAGTCTTTTACCTCCATATCATCGAAGAATTGAATGATTGACATACATAATAATTTTAGGTTACTAATATTTAATCATTACCTTTCAAAAATATAGAATTTTGCACTAAAAACTTATTAAATTCCTAGTTGATTTTCAAACATGTTAACTTACGGAGTTCAAATAGAGCCACAGATGGGATATAATTGGGAGGATATAACAGAAATTGTTCAAACTGCTGAACAGCTGGATTTTACACACACTTGGTTCTCTGATCATCTTCTTTTAAGAGAAGATTCAATTGACACAAATTGCTTTGAATGTATCTCTGCAATGATGGGAGCTGTTGCTAGAACAGAAAAATTACGGATAGGACCTTTAGTTCTTTGTAATCTCTATCGTTATCCTGCAGTTCTTGCCAAACAGATTGCAACACTCGATCATTTTAGTAAAGGTAGAATTGAATTTGGTTTTGGTACAGGTTGGAAAGAAATAGAATTTAATCAATATGGGATAGAATTTCCATCTGGTGGGATTCGTCTGGCGATGTTTGAAGAAGCTTTACAAATAATAAAAAGCCTTTGGACAGAAGAAAGAACTAACTTTGACGGGAAATATTACAAAATTAAAAATGCTGTCTCAGCTCCAAAACCATATCAAAAACCTCATCCTACAATTTGGATAGGTGTTGGAAGTGGAAAAGATAAAATACTCAATCTTACAGCTAAATATGGGAAAGGAGTTAATTTTGCATGGGCGATACCAGTTGAAGAATTGTTTCAGAAATTCTTAAAACTTGATGAATTGATGATAAAATATGGAAGAGATCCCAGAGATATGAAGAAATCTTATGGAGCTTGGGCACAAATTTATAGAGATGAAGATGAAAAGAAAAAACATCTCAAAGAAACAGCTGAGCATCAAAAAATCAAAGTTGAAGAATTAGAACAAAGATTATCTCGGATTATTCATGGTACCCCAGATGAAATTGTTTCGAAGATTAAGGAATACAAGAAAATTGGTGTCGACCATATGATCTGGTTCTTTCCAGTAAAAGAAGAAGTAGAGCAAATGCAATTATTCAAAAAAGAAATAATGTCTAAGATATAACTATCTTTGACTTATTACTCCCAATACTCTGACAGTGCATTATAATCAGCAATCCATTCTGGATCAACTTGCTCTATTTCATGAAGTTTGAGTGGTTCTGCTTTTTTCTTTTTAAACTTAGTATTATAACCGGATGTATAGTGACTCCTTATAATATATCGAGCGCCATTAGGTGTAACATAAGGTAAATCCACTATATCGTAAAATCTATTTGATTTCAGTTCCTCATATTCTTTCGCTATTTCCATCTCATCATCAATAATGAATTTGAAAATTACTTTCAATATCCTCTGTTTTAGTTGTAATGTCATTGCAATAAAATTTTCCTCAGAGTAACCTCGATTTTTCAAAACGAAATCATACATAAGGAGTTTATTATCTACATGAAGATCATTTTCATACATCATATTGGATAGTTTTGGAGCTATTGTGTCTGCACCTTTCTCAGTACGTATCGTAAACTTAACTGGTGTAGTATAAGTATCCGAAAATGTCAGCATTCTAAAAGAAATATAAGATCCATAAAGACCGAGTGGTCCTGTTATAAATGGTAAAATAGTAAATGCAAATACTCCAGCATTATACCAGTTCAGTTACGATAAAACACTTTCATTATAGTTAACTATTTCTACTGGTTTCTTTAACCATTCAGTTAAAACGAGGAATTGAATCTCTTCATTTTTGAAGTCCAATTGGGAATAGCAATTTATCTTCATGTTTCCAATGCAAAAAGAATAGAACAGATGAAATTGATGGCAGAAGAAATTATTCCAATGATCTAGGTTCTCAGTATTTTTATAAGTGCTCAAACTTAAATAAGAGTGTCTCATTCAAAAGAGCTGATAAATTTGAAAGAAAAGAAAATTATCATCTCATTTCTTTTGTTACTTTTTGTATCCTTTACCTTTAAGCTCAGTGAAATTGAGATCAGATCTGACACTGATAGAATCCAAACTCCGATACTTACTAGTGATCCGATTGAAATAGGTTCAGATTCAGATTTTGATACTAATGGAATTCTAGGAGAAGGAACAGAAGAGTCTCCATATATTATTGAGAATCTCAAAATTAAAACATCTGGATATTTTTCAAGAGCTATTTATATTCATGATACTACTTCTCATTTCGTAATAAGAAATTGCATTATTGAACATGGATATTTCGGAATTTGGGTTAGCGATGTTACAGATTATACACCTCAGATTTTCAATAACACATGTGTTGGAACCACAAATGAAGGTATTGGAATAGTGGTTGCAGATTTCAATGGTGGAGTCATAACTGAAAATACATGTATGAATTCTGGACAAGGTATTAGGACAATATATGCAAATTTCATTTCAATTAGTGAAAATAAAATAAGTAATTGTGTTTTTCAGGGGATCAATATTCATCATAGCCACTTCAATAATATAACTTACAATGTGATTAAGAATTGTACAGATTTTAGTGTTGCATTGGTAGGAAGTATAACATTCAATAATTCAGTCCATCACAATAATTTTATCAATAATGCTAAGAAAGAGACATATAATATTGACGGAGAACTATCAGGACTTATGACAAGTCAAGCATATGATGATGGTTTTTTGAATACTTGGTACGAAGAAAAGACTAAGACTGGGAATCAGTGGTCTGATTATTCAGGTGAAGGACCATATACTATTGATGGAAGTGCTCTTTCTGTAGACAAATATCCTAATAAAGTAGAAACTGAAAGAAGTTCTCTCAATTTGGGAATTGAAGTTACTTCATTAATTTCACTGTTATCATTAAGTGCACTACTTAGAAGGAGATAGATGAATAGTAAATACTAAGAATTATCATGTCTTAGATTTATCTCTTACCAAGCTTCTGGTGTAGTCAATCCAGAACCTGTCCCAAAGACAACAATCTTTTCATCTTTTTCAATTGAATCATTTTCAAGCAACATTTCTAATGCAGCTAATGTCGCAGCTCCTTCTGCAGAAAGCATTATACCATCTTCCTTAGCCAATTGGGACATGGCTATCTTGATAGTTAAATCATCTACATCGATAGCTGTTCCTTTAGATTTTCTCAATGTTTCTAGTATGAGATAATCTGCAATTGCAGCAGGTACTCTCAACCCTGCAGCTATTGTCTCAGCATTTTCCCAAAATTCAGCATGATCTTTTCCTTCTTCAAATGCTTTGACGATAGGAGCACAAGTACTAGATTGGACGGTAATCATTTTAGGCCTTTTCTCATCTATTAATCCTAGTTCTTCTAGTTCATTAAATGCTTTCCACATACCAACGATTCCAGTACCTCCTCCTGTTGGGTAGATTATCGCATCTGGTAAAGACCAGTCAAATTGTTCAGCAAGTTCCAAACCCATAGTTTTCTTTCCTTCAGCACGGTAAGGTTCTTTCAATGTCGAGACATCAAACCAATCATTTTCCAAACCTTTTTCTCTTGCTATTTTCCCAGCATCTGAAATCAAACCTTTGACCAAAGTCACATCTGCACCGAGAGATTTAGCTTCAGTAATAATAAAAGGAGGAGCATCTTCTGGCATGAAGATATGAGCATTAGTATTGGTTTTTGCAGCATAAGCTGATAAAGCAGCACCAGCATTACCAGCTGTTGGAATAACAAAATCCTTTATCCCCAATTCAACTGCTCTAGACACAGCAGCACATAAACCTCTACTCTTGAAAGAACCAGTAGGATTAAAACTTTCATCCTTGAGATACAAATTATTTAATTTAAGTCGACTGCCAATATTTTCTAGCTTTACAAGAGGTGTCCATCCTTCTCCTAGACTAAACCTGAACTTATCTTTAAAAACTGGCATAATTTCTGCCATTCTCCAGATATTAAATCTATTCCTAGATTTGAGAGACTGTTTATCTAATGTTTCTTTAGCTTTCTCTAAATCATATTCTACGAACAGCACTTTTCCACAAGAACAAGTTCTGTGTTTAGCATGGACATTATGAATATCACCACAATTAGTACAACGTAACTGAATAGCTGTAGAAGATGTGTTCTCGTAATCAAATAATGTCATAAGCAATTAGAAGTTGATAGGCCAAATATAAACGTTTTCTGAAAAAAGATTAATGAGGAGGTACGATTGTTTTTTCTGGTTTTTCAAAAATTATATCTATCATTAAGTCTGCTTCTTTTTGAATAATTGCTTTAGTCAAACTATCATTAATACTTCTTAAAGAATCTTCGAATTTTTGATTAAATCTTTGAACAAAATTATAGAGTTTTGTTCTTGCATTAAAACTATCTCTATCACAAGCCAAAATGCCGCAATATTTACCAAAACTCTCAACGATAAGTCTTTTTCCTTCGAAATCTATCCCACGAAGACCGCTTCCAAATACTTCAGAGGACATAGTTCGAATCGCAGAAACTAAACCAGATATCAAAACGTCGTTTATAGTAAAAATTCTATTAAAATAATATGAATAGACATAGTTTCCATCTAGTGTGAAAATATTTAGAAAATATAATTGAGGTAATCTTTTTGTTTTCTTGATATAAGAATTCTTAGCGAGATCATTTATGACATCTGTGATTTCATTTATAATATCCATTGGCTTCTTTATATCGTTAGTTTGAATATGCTCAACCGATTTTTCACATTTGTGTATAAGTTGATAATTTTTATGTTCTCCAGCTAACTCTTGAGCACGCAGGAAAAGATACTCTGCATCCACTAGTTCATTTAATGCTACTAATAGTTGTCCGCTAATATATAATACTTCAGCTAATATTGGTAAATCTTGTTCTTGACAGATTGAGATTACATTAGCTAAATATCTCTCAGATTTTGATAAATCATCCTCTGATTGTGAGATTTTATATCTATGCAAATACGCTTCAGCTAGATAAAGCTGAGAGAGAACAACATACTGAAATTCGCTGAGAATCGCTAATTCATAGCATTTTTCAAAAAATGAAATTGCTGAAGAAAGATCATAAGTGTCTAGATAAACTCTTCCTTGGTAATAAAAATAGGAAGTCAGCCATCGTTGATTTTTTGATTGCTCACTTAATGCTCCACCTTTTTGAATAAATTTTATCCCGTCATTGAAATTATTCTTTCCAGGGATTTTAGTTAATGCAAATCCATAAAGTAAGTTGATTATTGGTGATTTTTGGTCAGTATTCTGAAGAGCTTTATCTAAGTTTTCAATTGCTTCCTCATATCGTTCAAGTTTTATAAGAACTTCCGATAAAGTAATGTAAATCGATGGTTTAGATTTCGAGATGTCGGGATCTTGTAAAGCTTCAGTGCACAGGAAAAGAGCTTTCTCTAGATTACCTCGTGTGTGCTCAAGATCCGCCATGTTAGAAATTAATGAAGCAATTAACTCTTTATTTCCTATATTTTCTGCAATAACAATTGCTTTACTATAATATTCTGAAGCTTCTTCTAAATATCCTTTGAATCTGTATATTCCACCTAACATTGTATAACAATCTAATCTTTTTGTGTCCATGTTCAGAGCTTCTGCTAATTCTTTGTAAATTTCTAACCAGCCTGTGTAAGATGCATCACCTGTTCTGAATTCTCTATAAGCTAGATCACTTACAACTTGGAGAGTTAGAAGAGGATACTCCTTAATCAATATAGTATTTAGAAGCATTGATTTGAATTCCTTTGAGTAGCTTTGAACTGATTGAACATCAGAATTCATTGAAGCAATTTCAATTGACATTATCACAGAAAAATCTTTATGAAGCTGTGGTGATTGTTTTTTTAGATCTACCATTAGAGAAATTGTATTTGCTAAAAGCGTTGAGATAGCCTCTTTCTGCCCTAGATATTTAGCAGATTTGAAACGGAAAAACATAGCTTCAAGATTATCTTCAGGAACTGGAAAGGTTAATACTTTGTCATACTGAGAGAGAAGAAAATATCCTGTTAAAGAAATTAAAGTATAATTCATTCTAGCGTACTCATTTATACCGTTAGAATTTGCTAAATCATCTGAAGCATAAACTATGGACTGGAAAAAACTATTACTCATTTCTTGATATTTTGAGAAGACTGGATAAAAATTTGCGAAATCCTCATGAATAAATTTCTGATAAAGGGAGAATTCATTAGGAAGATCAAATTCATCAGACCTCAAAACACATCACAGATTCATAAACGTGAAAATGTTTCTTAAATATTTTTACAGTTACAGTTCGAACAAAATATTGCTTATTCAAATCTTTCTTTTATGATTCTTGATTAGGATTAAGGAAAATATTATTAACATCAAAGCTAAATTTTTATTGAGATAAATGAGTAATGAAGCAAAAGAAAATCCTGTTTTTGCAACTAAATTTATATCCAAATTTACTCACTATATGGATGCTGATGCCGATCTTGTAGAAAATATTGAGATGGAGACTGTTAAAGACATCTCATATGTTCTTTTGCCAATTGTAGATCAAGTACCAGAAAAAGGGAGAGGAATAGTTAGAATCTTAATAACTAATAATTCTGGACAGCCAATTAGTTTAGCACTTCATTACTCGCTAATAGGTTGGTATAGTGATCTCTCAAAAACAAACAAATCTACCAAAATAGAAACTATAACCATTTTACCAAAAGAAGTATGGTTCAGGGACATATCATTTATCAGCAATATTAAACAAGGTAAAAATTATTTTAAAATTATTTTTAAACAAAAACGAAAGGAATACGCTACCACTAATATAGAATACTCACAGATAAGAGAAATAGAAGACGAGAAACAAATAGAGAGAAGTAATTTCTTAGGAATGCAATCAAAGCCTTTTATAAATCCACATTCAATCAACTATTGGATTTACTACTCACTTTTTGGTCCATATAGGTATAGAAAAGAAAGAACAATTCTCCAAATAATAAAATTCTTTGGAGTAGTAGCAGGAGGGATTTTAGTTGGTTTATACTTTCCATATAGTACTGTTCCAGAACGACCTTTATATCCCGTACCAATAGGCATAGGTATCATCCTGATTTCCTTATTAAGCTTTTTATCAAATTTTGATGCGTCAAAAGTGAAATTAATTAAAAAACTTAAACTAACAGATCAAGAGAGAAAAGGTGCACTGGAATACACATCAAACACAATCGCTCACATTTTGAAAAAATTCACAATCAATGATATCAATTTCTCGTATGATGCAGATAAAAATACTGTTAACTGGAAAGAAGGAGCAAATAAACTCTTTCAAAGAATAATTCCTGATATCGGAAACATGTTAGGAATTACTACAGATATTGGAGATGTTACTCAACAAGTTAGACCAGATGTAGAAGTTATCAAGGACAGAGAAGAACTCAAGAAAAAAATATCTGAAGGAATTGAATTACAACATGAAGAAGGCATCAGATTAACAGGTGTTGTGGGGGCTGTAGGTGAAGGTTCTGAAGGAGTAACAATAGAAACTGATGACATCAGAACAGAATCATCTATTCAAGAAGACATTGAATCTATCAAAACCACACCAGAAATGAAGCAGGACATCAAACCAATTCAAACTACACCAGAATTAAAGCAAGATATCGAACCGATAAAGACCAAAACTGATATTGAACAAAAAATAGAACCTCTAGTTTCTGATACAAGTATAAAAACAAAAACCCAATCAGTTGTTGATGATGCAAGAGGATACATTGGAGAATTAACAGATGTAGAAACAATTCCGATACCAAAAGATATACCAGGTCATGAATTCAAGACTAAGAGTAAAAAATCGGTAAAAGAACTTAAGAAAGACGAAGATTAATATCTCACAGCTATTTGTAAGATTAATAATCACAACTTTAAAAACAACTTTATAAGTACTTTAATAGGAGTTCATCTCGGAAAAACATGAGTAACAATCAATCTACTAGTAATGTCAACAGACAAGCAGTTGATCAGATAAGTCAAGCTCAAGTCTCTTATGGTACTGACAAATTTAATTTTACTTGGTTGATAGTTGCATGTGGAGGAATGATGCTGTATTATGCGGTTGAAATGGTCAATAGAGTGCTTTTTGTTGCATTAGAACAATCAATAATAGATGATTGGACAAATCGTGGAATATGGAGATTTTGGAGGATTGCTGATTCAGTTTTTCTTGCATTTATGTTTATTCTCATTGGTATTCAAGCTTTAAGTTGGAGAAGAAAAAATCTTGGACTTGATAGTAAGAAAAAAGCGAGAAATATATTCTTCTCTGTAATTAGTGCTGGCATATTCTTGTCACTATATGAGATACTAACCGATCTTAGATCTGAATTAGATTACAGTCATCGAGGAGATTTAACAGTTCCATTTTTATTTATGATAATTTTTCATTTCTATGGTTTTCTCTTATTAAAGAATTTAATTTCAATGATTGGAAGATATAAAGGAGTAAGAACAGGAGAAAGTATCTTTTATACTCTATTTGCAGCTAATCCAGTTGTTCGCTATCTCTTACCTTTTCTCATACTTATCTTTGCCCAACTAGCAGGTGGTTGGGCTACAATATTCTTTGTTTATTCAGAATTAGCTATGACGTACATCTCAGCAGTTATAGCAGTCGGATTCTTTGTAATGGTTATAATTGATGCCAATAAAATTTCAGTTGGACATCTGATGATGATGCATGATGACCAACAGCAAGATAAAAGATTACCTGAGATGCAAGGAGTTAAAATAATAGAATTACAGAATAAAATCATAAAAGTTCCAATAAAACAAAATGTTTCAGTATTTTGCCCGAAATGTGGTCTAATTATCTATGATGATGCTAAACAATGCCCAAATTGCAAAACTAAAATCAGCTAGTTTTTTTGTTCTCTCCTCTTTTCTTAGGAAAGGATTTTATTAAGAAGTATATTACAACAGCTGAAACTATAACTCCTATAGCTATAAAAACTACGTCAGCATATCCACCTGAATCTTCTCTTCTATCTGTGAAATAATCATCAGTATTTTGTTCTAGAGCGTTGACAACACTATGTTCAAGAAATTTATAACTAGTTACTCCAAGAATATCTGCAGCTATTCTACCAACATCATCTAGTATAATTAAAGTCGGAGTATATTCTATCTGAAAATTCTCTTTTGTTTCTTCAGTTATATACCCATAGATCCAATAAGCTGGTAAACTATGGTCTTCAATGAAATTCAATATAGTTTGATTATTAGAATACTCAAAGTAATGTATCATAAAGAAAGTAACATTGTAATTTGCATCAATTTCTTTCAATATAGGAAGTTCTTCTATACAAGAGTGACAACTAACATAATAAAAAACAACTATCCTAACTCCAGCAAAATTATCAACATCGTTTGAATTATTTTCTAGATCTAAGAATGAAACACTTGTTCCTTCAGCTGAAGTTAAAGTTGTATTTAGATTTAAAAGAAAAACCGCAATAATTAGAAATCTAAGGGCATTCAAAATACTGTTCTTCATCATCAATCAACTTAGTTAAATCACTCAATCGCAGAATAGTTTATTATTGTTCTGTTTTTTTCAATTTTAACATCATTACACACAACTGATTTTTCAATAGAAACAGATTCTTCGACAACAGAGTTTTCCCAAATAACACTCTGAACAATTTTCGAATGAGGACCAATGTCCACATTATCATGTAAGACAGTATAAGGACCTATAATTGCATTTTCATCTATTTTCACATTATTTCCAAGAACTACAGGTGAGTGAATTGTTGCTTCAGAGGAAATTGTACAATCATTTCCTTGATATATGCCTTTTGTGTTTTTTCCTGGTGGTTCAAAATTATCAACAAAACCTCTCATAATATCATAATTTGCCCACAAATAGCTTCTAATGTTTCCACAATCTATCCAGTAATAATCATCTACAAAACCATTTAGTTTAAACTTTTCTTGGAGGAGATATGGAAAGAAATCCATGCCAAAATCATTTATATCATTTAAGCTATCAAGAATCTCTAACGATTTATGATTTAAACAATAAATCCCAGTATTTACAAGATTGTGATGAAATTCTGAAACTGGTCTATAAGCAAAAGCCATGGTTGTAAACAACATTTCTTCAGGTCTAGGTTTTTCAAGAAAGATATCGATATTTTGGTTGTTATCAAGTAAGATAACTCCAAATTTCTTGGTCGGAAAATCTATATTCTTCAAGCTAATAGTAGTATAAGCTTGAGTATTGTAGAAGAACTTTTCCAACTTGTTGATTGACAAATCACAAATAATATCAGCCATTGAAACAATATAATCTCCATCAATCATATCAGCAACCTGTCTAACAGCATCAGCAGTTCCTAAAGGATTAATGTTTGGAATAGAGATATCTAAATCTTGAAACTTAGGAGAAGTTTCCAGATAAGTTCTTATTTTATCTCCCAGATATTTTACAGCAACAATAATTTTTGTTATACCTGCATCTTGAAGCTGTTTCATAGCAAAATCTATCATTGGTGTAAGTGTAATAGGTACCATCGGTTTTGGAAGATTGTTAGTTAGTGGGTAAAGTCTCGTTCCTTTGCCACCAGCTAATACAATAGCGCAGTCTACTTTAGAAATATCATTCACCTTCTTCTTTTCGAAACTTATTTGTTAACCAACCAATCTTAGTATTTTCGATACCTTTGATATCAAATTCAGGAACAAAGGGTTTGATATCTATAAGAGGAGTTCCATTCAGAACATCTATACCTTTTACTAAGAGTTTGTTTTTTTCTACTTTTACTAATTGCACAATGGACAATCCAATTTTATTAGGTCTATTAGGATGACGAATAGCAAATATACCTTTTGGTTTATCATCTAAAAAGGGAGCAACTTTCAGATCGATAGAACTAGCTCTATCAAAATAATAGAGAAGTATTATGTGAGAAAAACCATCAAGTTCTGTTAATCCTTCCACATATTCTGGGTCAATTATAACTGTACCAAAAGCATCAGAGAAACTTGGTTGAATTGGTGATTCATCTTTATCTTCAAAAGGTGATTCAATAAATCCTATTGGACTGATTATAAATTCCATCAAGCATGATAAACAGATACTATTATATCTTTTTTGTGGAAAAAGAAAGCATAACAGAAAGTTTAACAATATCATGTTAAGCGTTCCCTATATCATATTGTTTAAATAACAAAAAACGAGAAAATATATAAGAAGAGTTGGTGTTAGAGTGAGCCAGAGAATTTTTAAAATTTCCTTACTTGGCGAAGGAGCTGTCGGAAAGACTTCCCTTCGACGTACTTACTTGGGGGAAAGTTTCAAAGAAGGATATATGATGACAATAGGTGCAGATTTCGCCGTCAAAAAAATGGTTTCTAAAAATACTGAATATACACTTCAGATTTGGGATCTTGCCGGTCAGCAAAGATTTTCTGCAGTTAGAGAGGTCTACTACAGAGGTACTGCAGGAGCTCTTCTAGTCTTTGATATTTCTCGTCCTGAAACTTATGCTATTTTACCTAATTGGTTACATGAATTAATTCGTAATAACAAGAACCGAATCGTCCCAATCGTTCTTATTGGAAATAAAGCAGATCTTCGTGACACAACTCCTCATGCAGTTCCTATGGAATATGCACAAGAGTATGCTGAACAACTTAGCGAATGGTCAGGTTTCTATGTTCCTTATATGGAAACTTCTGCAAAAACTGGATTAAATGTCGAACAAGTTTTCGAGGCTTTAGTACAAAATATTTCTGCTTATTTTGAACGTTTAACAATTGAGAATCAATAATCACTCACCCTCTTCTTATTTTTAAGCAAATTTATATAGTTCTTTTTTGATTCTCCACATGTTTAAGGTAGATATAATTGATTGATTCAAATAAACTTATTTCTTATCTTCATGAAAGAGGATTTACTCTAGCTACAGGTGTTCCATGCTCTTATTTTAAAGAACTCTTGATTGAGCTGGAAGACAATGATTCTATCAGATACATTCCTGCTACTCGAGAGGATGAAGCTTTAGGTATCTCTTGTGGTTACTTTTTAGGGGGAAAGAAAGCTTTTGTTATCATGCAAAATTCGGGTTTAGCAGCTATAGGTGATGCGATTACTTCTTTAGCTCAACTTTATCAAATCCCTTTACTCCTCTTTGTGAGCTATAGAGGATTGGAGCCTGATGCAGATTTTCCTGAGCATTTAGTTATGGGAGATGTTACAGAAGATGTATTAACTGCTTACCAGATTCCGTATGAGATTCTTTATGAAAACGATTGGCAAAACATTATAGCTAGAGCTGTTGAAGAAATGGATACGAATAACGAAGTTGTTTGTCTTCTTGTTGAAAAGGGGGTATTGAGTGAATGAGAGGAGAAGAGATAATTGCTGCTTTGAAAGATTTTCTTTCTGATGATTTTATAATAGTTAGTTCTAATGGTAATGTTAGTAGACAGGTTTTTCATCTTCTTCCTAAACCTCAAGTGTATCTTAGAGGAAGTATGGGATTACCAATGTCGGTAGGTTTAGGGCTAGCACTCTCCCAAGTAGATAAACAAATTCTTGTAATTACAGGTGACGGAAATTTTCTTATGGGGCTTAGTTCTATGACAACGATTGGGAACATTCTTCCTAAAAATCTCAAGATTTTGATAATTGATAACAAAACCTATGCTACAACAGGTGGTCAAGCGACTGTTTCTTCTTCTCTAAATTACTTGAAGTTATTAGAAGGATTAGGATTGAAGCATTTTAAGAGCCTTGATTCTACTAAAAACTTATCTAAGCTGAAGGATACTTTTACCACATTTTTTGAAACTGAAGACACTTTTGTTTTACACATTATAGCTGATGAAGATATCGAAAAACTAGATAATATTCCTTGGCATCCAATTGAGATTAAAAATAAATTTTTGGACAGATTTGTATAAGAGAAGCTCTTAAATGACCTTTAGAGAAGTGTGTTACATGAAAATTTCAATACAATGTTTCGGACAACTGCGAACAATCACAAAAAAAAGATATGTGGAGATTGAAGTTGAAGAAAAAACTTCTATCCTAAAAGCAATAGAACAATTCAAGAATGAATATGGAAAGTCAGTAGAAAGATTGTTGTATAATGATGGTAAAATCAGAGAGTTCTACTTTATTCAACTTGATAATAGTAATATCGAAAACAATGAATTAGATGAAATTTTCGTTAACAATGATCAAATAATTTCTATAATTCCTTTTGTTGCTGGAGGATAAACAGAGATAAAAGAAGCTAGCACATGAGAAATAGAAGGAAGGGGATAAGCAACTTGAGAGATGCTAGCCTCCGATAATATAATAACGACTTGAGCATTTAAACTCGAAGAAAATCTTTTCCAGATAGAGGAAACCTATTTCTCATCAAAATTTATAAAGTGAGAGTAATAGAATTATTCATGGGAAGTCGAAAAAATACTAACTTTGTTATGCGACACATGACTGCCAATTATCTTGCATTCTTTGTTGCTGGCTTAGTTCTTCTTGTCTCAGCAGTAGTTCTACTGCTTAACTTAAATGAATTTGAAGTAGCAGCTTCACAATATCTGAATCTTGTCTTAATTTTCATGATAGTTTTTGTTGTATTAGGATTCGTAATGTTGATGATAGGAGTTTTTATCGCAATAAAAGCTCTTGCTTCTGCAAAGAATATCGAAATAGAAGAAGAGTATATCACACATGCTCCTCAATCTTCAGGTCTAAGGATAATCCGTCCATCATCAGCTCAACAACCAGCTGATGTTGCTCCTAAGAAAGAAACAAAGGTGCAAAATACATCAGAAGTGGTAGAAAAAGCTCCAAAGAAGGTTGAAGTTGAAAAAAAACCTGTGAAAGTAGCAAAATCTCCAGCTAAAGCAGAGAAAGAGATACCAACTGATTTCACTTATGAGGATGGCCTTCAAAGTACAGTTGACAGATACAATACTGATAAAGTCAAGAAAGCTTTCAAAGGATGGTACAATACTATGATGATCACTTTTCCCGATATATCCAAATCAGCTTTGTTTAAGATTAACGGTGATGAAGGTCTAGAATTTTCCGAAGGAGTTGATGAAGAAGCAGCTGTTCAAGTTAAAATGGATTCGACTATCTTTGTAAAAATGATGACCAAACAAATTAATCCTATCAAAGCTTATTCTAGTGGAAGTTTAGAAGTTAAAGGTGAAATGAAAAACATGCTCAAACTAAGAAAACTGATGTTTTAAACAAACAGAGTGAAAGAAAATGAAAGCGTATATTACAGCTGAATTCTCTCCTGAAGCTCTTGAGAAATTAAAGGCAATTCTACAAGATGAGATAGTTTACGAGAGTTGGCGAACTACAAAGAACTTGTTTTTCAATGACGAAGATCTTATCAAGAGGTTAAACGGGATAGGTGCTGAGATACTCATCTGTGAAGGTGACAATGTCAAGCAACCTGTGATTGAACAAACCAATTTGAAAATCATAGGTTCTACTCGAGGAGATCCTAATAACATTGATATAGAAACAGCTACATCTAAAAAAATACCTGTTCTTTATGCTCCTAATAGAAATACTGTTTCGGTAGCTGAGCTTACTGTTGGTCTAATTTTGAGTCTTGCTAGAAAACTTCATTCCATTGAACGTGTTTTGCACTCTGAGGGTGAATTTGTAGTTAATGAATTTGGAGATTACATCAAATACTATAATAAATTCAAAGGATTCGAACTTAGAGGGAAAACTGTTGGGATAGTCGGGTTAGGAAGAATAGGATTCAGTGTTGCAAAGCTGTTACTACCTTTTGGTGTGAAGTTTCTCGTTTATGATCCTTATGTTTTTTCAGCAAGATTGAACGCTATCCAAGGAGAAGCTGTTGAACTAAACTATCTTATGACTAACTCAGATATTGTCACTATTCATTGCCAACCAACTGATGAAACAGATGAACTGATAGGAGAAGAACAATTCGCTTTAATGAAGAAAAATGCTCTTTTCATTAACACAGCCAGAGCTTCTGTTATAGATGAATTTGCTCTACTAGATGCCCTCAAGGAAAAGAAAATAGCTGGTGCTGCACTAGATGTTTTTTCTATTGAACCTGTGGATCAGGATAACGAGTTTCTAGAACTAGATAACGTGATTGTTACTCCTCATATCGGTGGAGATACTTTTGATACAAATCATCGTCATTCTATGATGATGGTGGATGGTATTGAGAAGATTATTAACCACAAAATGCCTGAGAATATCAAAAATCCTGAGGTTTTAGAAGGTATTCCACCACCCAAAACAACAGATCAAGTAAATGAGTTTGAGGATATTGTTCCTACCCTAGAGATGTATTCTAGAACAATCCAGCAAATAATAGATATTTGTAAAGAGATGATCAAGAAAGAGTATGTTATCGGTACAGCTGGTAACGTTTCAGCTAGAGTTACTCTTCCCAATTATGAAGAAGCTTACTTAGTCACACCAAGTTCAGTCAAATATGAAGAAATGGGGATTGAAGATGTTGTCTTGATAGATGCTAATGGTGAAGTGATAGCAGGACATAGAAATCCTACTTCAGAAAAGAGATTACATCTAGCAATCTACAGAGCACGAAAAGACATCAAAGCCATAGTTCATTCTCATGCTCCTTATTCTACCGCTCTTTCAATTGCTAGAATGCCTATTGGTCCAATTGTGGATGAGATCATCCCTTTCATAGGTGGGTGTGAAGTAGCAGAATTTGGGATGGCAGGAACTGATGATCTTGCTAATAATGCTGTAACAGCTTTAGGTGATAACTTAGCTGCCTTCATCGCTAATCATGGCAATGTAGCATGTGGAACAACTTTGGACCAAGCTTGGACAGTTTGCCAACAGGTAGAGATGGCTGCTAAAATCCAATATAGAGCATCATTATTGGGAACCATCTATGCTATTCCTGAGGATGTTGAAGAAGAAGAAAAAGAAATTTACAATATAATGAAAGATATGGGTATCTAATCAGATTTTAGTGATACTCATCCACTTCTTATATTTTTCTTGAAGTTTAGTGTTCATCGAAGATCTTGGTTGCAGTTCAAACATAGTTTCAGCTGTAAAGCTTTTTTGATAATCAGTTGTATCTTTTATTTTCCCACTTGCAACGTCACAGAGTATTAATAATCCCTGAATAGTAGCTTCATGCGTTCCCAAATACTGAACTGGTTGATTATAAAGATCAGCAAATCTTTGACAGAGCATCCTATATCTAGATAATCCTCCAAGGACAGTAAGTGAACACTTTTCCATCTGTGCAACTTCTTTAGCTTGATCTATATTTCTTGAAACTGCAAACATAATATTATCAAAAACCGCTCCTACCAGCTGATTTTGGTGCATGAAGAATTCCTCTACTCCTCCTGGACTAGGAAAATAAAATTCTCCAGCTGATCTATCAGAACTTGTCAAAGTTGACGGACCTAAATTTGCATAAACAGAATGAGAGATCACATGGTCCTCTGTTTCTTCTTGTTCCTTTTCATCGAAATTTTGGAGTTGTTCTTTTAATCTATTATACTGTTTATCTGTTGGTTCTAAGAACTTTGTACTCAATTTTGAATCAAAGAGATGAGCTGCCCACTTAACTATTTGACCAGTTATACCTGTGTTAGCTTCAACAATATACTTATCGCAAAGATTCTTTACAGAAATACCTATAGCCCAGACACGTTCTTGTTCATCTATGCACAACTCATCTGTTATCAGTTGAACTGGAGTTGTGCTTCCTAGAACAACACCCATATCTCCAGGATTAATAACGTTTGAAGCGAATAAAGCAGCTTGTGTGTCTGGAATTCCTGCAACTAGTTCTACATCTGAGTTGAGGTTTAGCTCTTCTTGAATTTGACGAGAGACATCGCCTATAATCTCTCCTGATTGAACTGGAGGTGGAAAGAAGTCTTCATCTATATCAAAGATTGAGAACCATTCTTCTAGCCAAGTTTTTTCTCTCAAACTAAAAAATCCTGATTCCATAGCACTAGTATAATTCGTATGGAATTCCCCTCCAAGTTGAACTAATATCCAACTATCTAAAGGAAGGTAATGAGCTATTTGTTGGTCTGAGATCTTTTCAGGATTGTTTCTTAAAAATTCCAATCTCGAAGGAATCATTAGAAAATTGGGAAAATGACCAGTGTGTTGATAAAGTTTTTTTCCAGTCAATTCTTCAAGTTTCTCATCAATTTCATCACCATAGTCTATTCCTTGAACATCAAAACTAGAACCAATATAAAGAGGATTTAGGTCCTCATCAGTAAAGACACAACTAGGGCGAATGATGGAGGAAGTGACATATTTAATCTTTTGAGAATTTATTTCAGATTTCTTAATCGTTCTTTTAGCTAAGTTTATCAAATTGCTCAAATATTTAGAATGTTCCCAATTCCTACCAAAACCATCAGCTGATTGGATAACCTCAGGTAAGATAAATTCAATAGCCAGAATCTTGTTCTTTTCATCTGCTATGGCACATTTCAATGCTTTAGATCCAGCATCGAAAACCATACGATAACTCATAACATTGCGAGACAGAGACACAATATAAATTTTTTAGTAGTTTCTTCTGAAAGTTTAAATTTATGACTTGTTTTCTTGATTATTATGGAACTCCCCAAAATCGGTTTAGGAACTTGGATGTTAAAACCCAATGAAGCTACTTATTCTGTTATAGAAGCTATTAAAATGGGTTACAGATATATTGATACAGCACAAGCTTATTTCAATGAAAAAGGTGTCGGAGAAGGTCTGAAAGAAGTTATAGACACAGGTGTAGTGAAAAGAGAAGAAATATTTGTCGCCACAAAGGTTTTTCCGATGAATTATAGACCAAGAGCAGCATATAAATCAACTCTCAGATCAATCAAAAGATTAAAACTCGAATATCTTGACCTCATGCAAATTCACTGGCCAGCTTTTGCTTTAGGTTATTCTCATAAAGGAACATTAGGAGCTCTGAGTAAGCTAGTAGATGAGGGGACAATCAAATATTTTGGAATTTCGAACTTTACTCCGCAACAAACTAACGATGCAGTAGAAGTATGTGAAAAGCCTATTTTCTCAAATCAGATAGAGCACCATCCATATTTACACCAGAATGAACTTCTTAAAGTTTTAAAGGAACTTGGAATACATTTTATCTCCTACTCCCCATTAGGGAGAGGTAATGCGCTGAATGATCCAGTAATCAAAGAGATTGCTAAAAAGAATAAAATTAGCTCAGCGCAAGTGTGTCTTTCATGGATTATAAGTAAAGGAGCACATCCTATTCCGAAAGCTACGAGTCTAGAACACCTAAAAGATAATTTCAATTCATTGAAAGTACAACTATCAGAAGAAGATCTGAAAAAAATAGATAATATTCAAAGAGTTGAACGATATGTTCATCCGCCTGTTGTAGCACCTAAGGAATGGAAAAAATAACTATATCGTCAGAAAGAACACATTTTATCTTTTCCGTGCTTCTACTTCTTCTTGTAATTCCTCTGTATAATTTGCTCGTGTTGAATCATATTTCTTCGATTCTTTTTCCTCAATTAGAGCATTCCAATAAACTTCATATTCTTTAGGTATATCACCTATTCTTTCGTGATTTTCGATATAGTTTGTTGGCATTGGATGAGTACCTACAACCACATCAACACCAACTATTTTCTCAATAAAATCTTTGAAAACTTGAATATAAGGACAAGGAGGATAACCTGCTAAAAAGCCAGTTGCAAAATGGATAACATCAGCACCATACTTCTTCATACCACTTGCAACATATTCTATATTTCCGCCAGGACATCCTCCGCAAGTAGAATAACCCACTACTTCTAATTCATCAT
>CAZJUB010000050.1:0-18846 GCA_964549075.1 uncultured archaeon
ATCTCATATGCTGACCAAGGAGATAAAGAAGGGATTGAATCTGCTTTATTAGCAACTGAAGATTTTGTTAAGGATGAATCTGAATTTATGTTACTTTTTGGAGATATTGTCTCTGAGAAAGGTTTGGTTTTGAGAGTTCTCAATGCTTTTGAAAATACTCAATCAGATATGGCTATGACTCTCACTCTTAGAGGTGACACTGGAGATTTTGGTATAGTTGAGATAGATTCTATGGGTCTTGTTAAAAAAGCCGGAATCAAAAAAGCTGATTTATCTTCTCATAGCAATTATGTTGACGCTGGTTGTTTCATTCTTACTCCAAAAATCTTAGAAGAGATTAAAACTCAACCATCTATTGGTCAAGCTATTAACAATCGCATCCAAAAAGGTGACAAAGTTACAGCTGCAATCTGGGAGAAAGAGTGGTTTGATATCGGAAAACCATGGAATATAATAGAAGCAAATAAGCTGTTGTTATCAAAAATCAAGGAATCTAGAATAGCTAAAGATGTTGAAATTGGAGCTAATGTAATAATAAAAAATGCTGTTATCATTGAGAAGGGGACTGAAATCGGTTCAGGGACAGTTCTTAATGGACCACTATACATTGGCCCCAAAACCTATATTGGAAATAACACTTTAATTCGCGATCATTGTTCTATCGGAAAGGAATCAATAATTGGCTTTTCAAGTGAAATTAAGAACTCAGTATTATTTGATGATGTGAAAACCTTTGGTCTTTGTTATGTTGGTGATAGTGTTATAGGAGAAAATACGCACTTATCTTCAGGTGTAATTACGGTAAATACAGAGATACCCAAACGAGAAATAACCATGAATGTTAATGGAAAAACACACAATACAGGTTTTATGAAACTTGGAGCAATTATTGGAGACAACTGCGAAATTGGTGTTAATACTCTTATCTTTCCTGGAAAGAGAATTGCTTCTAATAGTATAGTTTTACCTGGTACATCTATAACAGAGGATATGTTAGGAGATAATTCTTAATAAAATAAATAATAAAAGAAAAAGAAAATAAGAGACAGAGTGTTTCTTAGTTCCTAGTAATCAGCATAATCAGTTATCTCAAGAAGTGTAATGATTTGTAATAACATTGTTCTTGCATGAGCTGGACAATTTGGGTCTTGAGATATTTCATCTAGGATTTCTATTGCATTGTTTGCTTTAACTGCTATACTTAATTCAGGATCTGGATCTCTTATGATTTCAAGTGAAGTTGTAGCTGCTCTTCTTATATTTCTTGGAACAGTTGTATCCTCACTTATTCTTTCTAATAGCTGAACAGCTTCATCTACTTGTTCTAGGGTTTCATCGCTCACTTTTAACACCCCTTCAAAATCTTATGTCCAGTATTCTGTCATACTCTCGCTTTTTTAATCATTTCGGTGTTAAATAGAAAATAAGATAAGAAAAGAACAAATATCATCCTAATTATTTAATCAATGATTTTTTAACCAGCGTACATATTTACTTATTCCTTCGCTTATTGATGTAGAGAGATTCCAACCAAGTTCTTTGAGTTTTTTAATGTCTACAGAGGTAAAAGTGACGTCTCCTTTCCATCCTCTTTTACCACCAGTGAATGAATAATTAACATTTGAAAGACCAAGTATTCTAACTAGTTCTTCTGCAACTTTCAATACTGAGGTTGTCTCATCTGAACTGACATTATAAACTTCAAATCCTTTTTGCATTTTTTTGTGAATTAATGCAAAAGCTTCAACCGTGTCATCAATATAGAGGTAACTTTTAGCTTGAGTTCCATCACCAAGAATTTCCAGCTCTTTAGGATTTTTCTTAAGTTTGTGATAGAAATCATAAATTACGCCATGAGTAGATCGAGGTCCATAGATATTACCTAATCTCAAAGAGGTAATATTAAAGCCATAAAGTGAAGAATAACTTGAGCAATACATTTCCGCTGCCGCTTTAGCTGCTCCATAGTTACTTATAGGTTTTAGAGGATAATGTTCAGGTGTAGGGTGAACATCAGGTTCTCCATAGACTGTACCAACCGAACTAGCAAAAATAAGATTGTTAATATCCCTTTTTCTCATAAATTCTAGTATATTAAAAGTGCCAATTACGTTAGTTTCAAAATCAATTCTAGGGTTATTGACACTGAATTTCACATCAGGTTGAGCTGCAAGATGGAAAATACCATCATAATTACTATCTAAAGACAACAAATTTTCATAATTTTGAACGCTTATTTTGTGAAAATCTGCTTTTTTCTTTTCTATATACGTCTCGAGGTAACTTAAATCGCTTTTCGCTGATAAATCATCAACAACTGTTACGAAAAAACCATTTTTTATAAGCAGATCCACTATATGAGAACCGATAAAACCACACCCTCCAGTAACCAAGATGTTTTTAGAAATGGGAATTACCTCCAATTTTAATCTAATCAAGTGCTTTCGAGAAATTTTCCAATTCTGTTAAGAAAATCTCGACTTCATCCATAGTATTATAGATATAAAGCGAAGCTCTTGTTACACCTTCTCCCTTACCAGGATTCAAACCAATTTGATACTGGAATGGATGAACGCACATATTTCCAGATCTCATCAGTATTTTGTGATTTGGTATCATATCATTGAAATATTCAGTTACATCATTATGGTTCATCACATCTGATTTTGGTCTAAATGATACAAGTGCTGCTCTTTGTTTATAGTCTAGTGGTCCCAATACTTCAAATTTCTCTAACTCTAGAATCCCTTCTAATAATCGTTTCGAAAACGATTGCTCTCTATTATGTATATTCTCCATACCTATTTTCTGCAGATAATCTACAGCTGCTCCTGCGCCTAACATACCCCCATAGTTCTGCAATCCTGCTTCGAACTTATGAGGTGGTGGAAGGTATTTTGGAGTAATTTTTCCATTTTCATAGATGACATCTTCAATTACATCTCCACCTACGAGAAACATATCTA
This sequence comes from uncultured archaeon, assembly GCA_964549075.1. Classification (GTDB taxonomy): domain Archaea; phylum Asgardarchaeota; class Heimdallarchaeia; order Heimdallarchaeales; family Heimdallarchaeaceae; genus UBA460. The sequence goes on from CAZJUB010000050.1 coordinate 2,967, forward strand.
GTTGTTCTAATAATTCATATTTTCCATAAAGCGCACCTATACCAGTGGGGCCGCACGCTTTATGAATACTTAGAGCACTGAAATCCACATCTAATTTCTTAACGTCGAGTTTATTATGTGGAGCAAATTGAGCTTCATCAGAAACCACCCAAGCACCATGTTCATGAGAAATTTTTACAACGTCTTCTAAAGGTGCAACAGTTCCAGTTAGGTTAGATGCATGCACAAAAGAGACAATTTTAGTTTTATCGTCTATCTTTTCTTCAAAATCTGCAGAATTGAATGTGCCATTGGGATGTGCATCTACAATTCTTAATTCACATCCAACTTCTTGACACTTTTTAAAAAATGGAAGCATTCCACTATGATGTTCTAGTGATGTAGTGACAATGTTTTCATCTTTCTTTATTGGTAGAGTCGCTGCAATGATATTCAATGCTTCAGTTGCATTTCTTGTCCAAACAATCTCATTATGACTCCTTGCATTAATAAAACGTGTAATCTTCATACGAGCCTCTTCTGTAAGCTGACTTGTTTCCAAACCTAAACTGTGTGTTGACCTTCCAGCTCCACCACAAGCTCCTAGATGTCTGTAATAATATTCCATAGCTTCCCAAACTTGAACTGGTTTGAGAGACATGCAAGCAGAATCAAAATATATCAAATTCTTTCCTTCATAAAGTTCGCTTAAAACAGGAAAATCTCTTCTTATACGAGCCCAAACTACCATTTTATCATCACTACTCTGAAGCTTCAAGTAATTTCCAAGCAAATCCTTCAGAAGTCCATTTTCTCTCCACAATACCTTCTTCAACAAGCTGTTTTCCAGCTAAAATAACATCTCCTCCCGAAGAACATCCTGCACACAGATCAGGGAATAAATCTCTCATAGCCATGATTTCTTTTGTTGTAGCAGGATTTTTTTCTTTTAGTATTGCAATCACACACTTAATGTTTCTTTCTTTGAATTTGCCCATACTATCATAAGACCAGTTTTGATTATAAATTTAAATCATTCTACTAATGTAAAATGAAGAAATGGAGGATTCAGAAAAATTCAGAAAGTGATTGTTGTCCTTTTATTTTTAAAGGAGTAGATGAGAAAGACATCAAATGACCAATAATCTTAGATAGATTACTAACATAGAGACTATTGTTAGATTTTGTAACTAGAAGTTTTCCTTTAGTACCAACAATTTCCCCTGTTATCTGAAAACTTTTCTCAACCTCATTCAAAATAGGATTACTTTGTAGGGAAGGAATCTCACCGTAGTATGAGGCTAGTTTGTGCTCTTTATTTAATAAATCTGAATCAGCTGTCCCATAACCACTTTTTGAAATATATGAATTTACATCTTCTACTACAGTTCTAAAATCAGGTATAGACTTTGAAAGATCAAAATTAAGTTGTCTAGCTTTAGTTGTTTTGCGGATCATTTGAGAAATCTGAAGATCTGAAGATATAGCTTTTTCCAAACTTCTTGCTACAAAACCATTTTTAGCTCTTATAACTTCAACAGCTAAATCAGCTCCTTGATTTATCCATCGTTTTAATGGATTGAAAGAAACACCGACTTTTACATTATTTGCTATAAGTGCAATATAGACAGAACAAGGATTATTTCTACAATATTCATAAGCTTGTGGATTTTGAGTACAATTACCAAAAGGTTTACTAGCATCACAGAATAAGAAGCATTTCTCGAAATCTTTCTGTTCACAGCTATAACATCTATTATATTGATTTTCTACGCTCTTATCACATAAATAGTATTTTTGTTTATTTATTGAATGACCTATACATTTTTTCTCTTCATATATTTTTAGATGGAATTCATCACCTGGTGTAAGAAACTTCTTGAAAGTTTGATTAGGTGCTGTATCCAAGTCTCTAAAGATAAGATATGCATAGGGAGGGGTTGCTGGATCCCATTTTGTAGCAATCAAATGTTTGTTCAACAACATCTCCACTTTTATTTGTCTGACAAGATAAGAATCTGTTCTACTCCTTCAGATAACTGCTTTTTACAATTTTCGAATATTGAATAGATTTTTTCTTTCAATTGAGAGGATATAATGCCACGTTCTAAAAGTTGTTTTATAACACCATCGTCCATTTCTTTAATTTCATTGTCTTTTTTAATTAGCTCAAGACCTAAATCTATGTATCTCAACTTTCCACCATCACAAAGATCGATAGGAGTCACAATTTTAACAATTTGCCCTAGTAACATATCACCTCTTGAAATTTTAACATGAATTGACCAACTTCCTTCTTTTACAATAGTTGAAGATGTATCTCCTTGTTTTATATCCACATCCAGATTGTGATGTGCCCCTCTAGAAGATCTAAAACTTCTCTTTATATACAAAACATCTGCATTCCAACTCAGTTGACCTAGTATTCTTTCTTGAGGAGGTGAAGTCAAATTATACTCTTGAAGATAGATAATAGAATTTTCACTGAAATCTTTTTCCAAAATTAATTCCTTTAAAATACTAGCCAGTTTGTTCCCATCAAAATCAGAAGCTATTCTTTCCGCAAATTGAGTTGTCAATTTTAATTCTGGAGAATAAGACATAAACCAGTGATACATAGGAATACTGGGAACAATCTCATTACGAACGGAAGTAATTTCTTCTTTGGCAGCTTTAACAAATAAGACATGAGCAACTGTTTGTCCAGGTTGCAAAATACCAGGACCATAAGAAGATCCGGATATAAGTAAATCAAGTTCCTCCGCTCTTTGGACCAACTGATCTATATCTGCTTGAATAGCTTCTCTAGATGCTTTTGTTGCACTTGTTCTCATAATTAAACCATGGTCCCTAGGTCGCAAATCTTTTCCTAATGCAAATAATTTATCTCTATCAATTTTTGGTAATTTTCTAGAGACTCTAACAAAATTAGCATCGCGTTCAAGAATAACTGATTGACCTGGAAAATGAACAACCGTTGAACAAACTGGTAATTGGTCTTCAAATATATTGAGTTGTTTAATTTGTACTACAACTTTCTGACCTTTATGGAAATTTGAACCAAATAAAATAGCGTTAACATTTTCTCCTATGTCAATTACAGACAAGTTTTTTTCATTATTAATATGAACAACTTTTCCATTATATACAGCATGAAGTTGGACAGGATGTTGAAGGATAATAGAATCAGGTAGTTTCTTATGTAGAAGGGCAGTTAATGCAGAAACATATTCTTCTTCTCCTTCAATAGATATGCCATAACCACCAAGTATGTCTTGAATTTCAAGATCATAAGGATCTATTTTATCTTGTACTTTAAACACTTCAATCTGTTCAGGGAGGGCTTGAACAAGAGTGTAATTCAAGTTTTCAAAAATCAATTTAATGAGAGCAATATCATAAATGCTCCTTACACGAAAGGTTGGAGAAACCATTACAAATCACCTATAGGCAGAAAATAGTTGAAGCGAATAAAAACTTAATGAAACAAAAGTTTCTAACAACACCATAAGATGAATTTAATTTGCTAGTATTAAAAATGAAAAAGATTAAGTGGAGCCAGGACGGGGATTTGAACCCCGGAGGCATTTGCCAGAGGTTTTCGAGACCACCGCCGTACCGCTTGGCTATCCTGGCAGAAATCCATGAAACACAATGATGGTTGGGTATAATTAATGCTGGAATAAAAAAATCTTTGTGTGATTTATCTTATTTTTCTATTCTTATAAATTGCCTACTTCCGCAACTTTTACAACCTTTAGACGAACAATTTGAACAATAATAGAGTCCGCATTTAGCACACTTAGATGTTGCTTTATTACCGCAGCTAGAACAGCTTTTAACAATAACTCTTCCTTTAACTTTTATTCCAAGATATGCAATCCCCACTACACCACCAAGAACTGCGATAACTATTATGATTGTTCTAAAAACTCGCCAAACAGGGCTTGTATTAGGGGTAGAATCTCTAACAACTTTATACACTGTTACATTGAAGTATTCAATTAAATCTGAATCTACAGTCCAAGAGACAAGAGGTTTTACTTCTCCTACTTTCATACCTAAAACAGCATCGACAAAATGCACATTTACTGCATTCGAATTAACCTCGCATTGAAATGGACCAGATTCAGTGTATTCTACCTGGAATTCACCATTTCTGTAACTCACAAAGCCTGTATTAATAACATCATCATATTCGACTCCCGCATATTTATCATAGGCACTTACTGAAAGTAAGGTATTGAATAGAAGAATAGAGACCAAACCTATAAGGATAATAGAAGAACGAATATGCTTCATTGAATGAGGTGAGATATAGAAACTTAAAAAAATTTCGAAGTATACGATTTATTTATACCTAATCAATGATCTGCCTTTACAATTTGGACATCCATTAGAAAAACATTTATTACAGAAACTTTTACCGCAACTCTTGCATTTACCAACAGCAAGAGATTTACAATTTGAACATCGTTTACCAAAAATCTTAGGTGAGTACCTATATACTAAATAAGAAGCACCAATAACAGCACCTAAACCAAGAACCACTCCTAAAATGATTAACAAAGTTCTTCCTAAATCCCCACCAGAACTAGGGTAAACATCAGTATAGGGATAATGATTGATTGCGTAAATTTTTAGATTTTGATAAACCAAAGTTTCCCCAGCATACACCCCATATGTAGGATCAGAAGGAAGGAAACCTTTTTCTGGAGGGATTACTACATTGTTTTTTGTTTGTCCATTTTTCATTCCTAATAGTACATCAAACAAACCAGGAGGATTAACAATTTCTGGTGCAAAATTAATTGAAATTGCATTGTCTTCTGTTATTGTTTCAATTAATAACGAATTAACATAGAGCTGATAACCATAATCAACAAAATCTCCTTGTTCTAACACATATTTATCAGCATAACATGGAGCATAATTAGTAAAAGGTGCGACTATAATAGGCAAAAACAATATTAGTAACAAAGCATAGCGCTTCATCAAACCTAAAGGCAACCAACAAAATAAAAAGCTATCGAATTGTTATTCAGTAAATAAAAGTAGAAAGATAGCCTATAAACCCGGGATCAATTATAAAATTAAAATTTCTGTATATTAAATTTGAAGAAAAATAAGATTGGCGAGGCAGCCGGGATTTGAACCCGGGTCGAAGGAGTGACAGTCCCCCATCATGGGTCAGAAAAGGTACACAACCTTTCTCTTTAGGCCGAGCTAAACTACTGCCCCGTCTTTTTAGCTTCGTTTCTTTTCTCCTTCTTTTTGTTTTTTAAATATGTCGATTAATTCTAAAAAGGTTGAATTAAATCAAATTACGCTTTTCATGAATGCATCCTAATATACACTTACTAGTATCTGTTACTTTATTAGGAGATTCAAAAAATGTTGGTGGTTTAGAAACACAATACTATTCTAAACCAACTTCTACACGTTTTTTCTCAACAGCCCTCATTAGCTCTTTTGAGAATGTTACAAAAGCTTCTTCTACTTTTTCTCCTGTTTTCGCAGAAGTAATGAAAAATGATTCTTTTGGTAAATCTAATTCCTCAATTATCTCGTCAATACTCTCTTGTGACACAGCAACTTGCTCTTTGAGATCTGCTTTGTTTCCAATTAGGAAATAAATCACATCTTCCTCTACACTTTCCAATCCTTTTTTCCAAGCTTTAACAGAATTAAGTGTGTTATTTCTTGTTAAATCAAAGACCAAGAAACAACCTCTGGCTCCTCTGTAAAATTTTTCTCTGACAGAAGCAAATCTCTCTTGACCGCCAATATCACTTATTAGAAAAAGAACTTCATCCTTTCCTACGAATAATTGCTTGCTCAGAATGTCAACACCAATAGTCATTAAATAAGATGCTTGAAATCGATTATGAACAAATCTAGTAATTAAGGAACTCTTACCTACGCCAGGATCACCTAGTAAAACTATTTTGAAGATGTACTTCTTACCATGTCCTTCTTCTTCTGCCATAATTTTCCCCTTAACTTTTTCAGTTACTTCCTTAATATTAATGTTGTGCTTGTCTTTTGCATTATTTTCTCAAATATTAAATTTCTTCACAATATCCTTTGCTAAGCTCTCATCAAGTTCTGATTGTTCTGGTATTACAATAACACCATCATTTGGAAATCTCGGAACAAGATGGAAATGAATGTGTCCTATAACTTGTCCAGCGTCCTTACCATTATTCTGGAAAATACTTATGCCTGTTGCTCCTGTTGCTTCTTTCAGCTTATTTGTAATTATTGGAAGTTTATTCAGAAAATTCATTTCTTTATCAGGAACATCCATAATCTGTTCATAATGTTTTTTTGGAATTACTAAACTGTGACCCTTTGATATGGGGAATAAGTCTAGAAAAACTTTTACTTCTTCATCCTCATAAAGTGTATAACTAGGTATTTCTTCACGTATAATTTTGCAGAAAAGACAATCATCAACCATTATTAATTCACTCTGTTCTTTTTCTAATGGTTTACATTTCATCTTTTTCAGTTTTTTGAATATAGAAAAATTTTGCATTAAATTAATTTTCAACAACCTTAATCTTTAAACCATCATCTTGTTGGAGAATGTAAGCTAAACCACCATTATCATTAATAGCTTCAGCGACCACATCTTCAGTTCCAGGGGAATAAGCTAGGAAAGAACCACCATTACCGCTTCCAAGTAATTTACAGCCTATAGCTCCAGCATTCTGAGCATGATCAATGAGATTTTGCATTCTTTGTGTTACATTCTCAAAATACGTTTTTTGAAATTCATGATGTCTATTAATGAGGGAAGCTATTTTTTCTGGTGATGGATTTGTATTCTTCAATAATTGATATCCCTCCCTAACAACATCTCTAATTCCTAAAATTCCTAGTAATCTCTGTAAATTTAAATCCTTATTTTTCTCATATTCGAAAAAGACATCTTCAAATGAACCTAATTCTAAACTGAAATTTTCATCTCTCTCCAGCATCAACTGTATACCTTGATAAATTTCTTTTTTTCTCTTTATCAAAGTTTGAATTGTTTCTTTCTTTGTTAGAGTATCACCAATAACAATACCGTTGAGTTTAGGTTCTAATTTCTCTAAATTATAGGGCTCATGACATTCTAAATAAACTAGGTTGCCAATTACACTTGCATAATGGTCCATCATTCCACCAGGTTCTCCCAGATTAACAACTTCTGCTACATAAGCATTCCATGCAAGTTCTTTTTCTAAAGAATTATACTGTGAAGCTTTATCAAAAAAACCTATTAAAGCTGCACAAAAAGCTGATGATGAAGATAATCCCTTACCAATTGGTAGATTAGACTTAACTGACATATTTGCGCCAAAATCCTTGGGAAAAAATTCTTGATAAATATTAAAGGCAGATCTCACGTAATCTCTTCGTTTTAAATTACGTTGTTTTTTATTGGTAAATACAATCTTTTTCTTTAAGTCTTCTAAATTTACTGAAATTTTACCACTTGTGTTTGTTCTTCCTTGAATTTCTATTCTTTGATTTATTGCCAGAGTTATTACTTCTAAACCCATATAGTCCACATCTTCTCCAAAAAGGCACACTCTTCCAGGTGATGAAGTGACTATTTTCATAATAATCTATTCTCATTTCTCTTGATATTTCTTTGCTTCAATTTTTAATGTATTAAAATCCAAAGTTTTGTATTTCTCATTATGATATAGGATTTTACCATCAACCATTGTCATATTTACATCTTTTCCGGAAGAAGAATAGACTATGTGAGATATCGGATCATATAGTGGTAGAGCATTTACTTGGTCAACGTCTACCATAATTAAATCGGCTCTTTTTCCTTTTTCTATAGAACCTATTTCCTTATCCCAATTTAATGCCCTAGCACCATCAATAGTAGCCATTTGAAGGGTTCGAAAAGCTGGAAGTGCTTTTTCATTCAGAAGTTTGACTTTTTGAAGAAAAGTGGCTAATCTCATATCTCTAAACATATCAAAATTATTATTACAAGGAGGACCATCTGTACCTATTCCTACAATTACACCTAATTCGTGATATTTCATAACATCGCAAATTCCTGAAGCTAATTTACAATTACTACTTGGATTATGTGTTATTCTAGTATTGGTTTTCTGTATTAATTCATATTCTACCTCATCAAGCCATATACCATGTGCTAGGATAGTTTCTGGTCCTAATGCATTTAGTTTATTTAAAGATTTGATATATGTATCCTTGTACATTTTTTCCACTTCAGCACATTCAAATTGTGATTCAGAGGCATGTGTATGCAGCATTAGATCTTGATTTTCCTGCTTGGTTTCAACAATTAACTTCATTAATTTAGGAGAACATGAAAGAAGGAACCGTGCGTTTAAAGAATATTTTATTCTACCACCTTGGGTCTGATGATACTTATCTATTTGTTTTCTTGCAGTTTCAATCACAGTTTCTGTATCTTCTTTAATGATATCTGGAAAATCATTATCAGTATCCATCAACATTTTTCCAATTCTCGTTCTTATTCCGCTTTCAATGGCTGCTTTGATTGCTAACTCAGAATCATGCGTTGTTAACATATCGTTAGTTGTCGTGGTTCCTGTCCTTATCATCTCTGCAAAACCTAGAAGTGAGGAGTAATAAACTTCCTCCGGAGTATAATTTGCTTCACCAGGCAAAACAACCTGCCTTAACCACTCTAAAAGAGCATAATCATCTGCTTTTCCTCTTAAAAATGCTTGAACACTATGACTATGAGTATTAATTAATCCTGGTAAGAGAATTTTATTCTCTCCATCAATAATTTGTTTCGCAGAATAATCTTTGTTGATTCTTTTTCTAGTACCAAAATCAACAATTATTCCTTCAGAAACATATAATGCAGCATCTTTTATGATTGAATTTTGTTCATCACATGTAACCAGCATGTCAGCTTCTAAAATCGTGTCCTTCAACTTAACCAGTTTTTTTATTGTAAATAACTTAATAAATCCTATTCTTTTTTGTATTTTTGTCCAAGAGGGATTCCATGATTGAGGATCAACTTGCTGAACTAACAGAAAAAATGCTCATCTGCGAAGCTTGCCATCTTAAAGATAGCAGAACTAAAGTTGTTCCTGGGATTTATGGACCTGTCAATGGATTGTGCTTTATTGGCGAAGCTCCAGGATATTATGAAGATCAGCAAGGAGTACCGTTTGTTGGACGTTCAGGAAAGTTACTAGATGAAATGCTAGCTGGTATAGGAATGAAAAGAGGAGATGATAAAAGCATACTAAAAATAGTCAAATGTCGACCAACAACATAAGATGGAAATAATAGAACTCCCACAGAATCTGAACTTCGCTTTTGTGGCGAGAGGTGGCTATATAAACAGCTTAAACTCTTATCACCCAAACTCATTGTTACGATAGGTGGAATCCCATTACGATTTTTTATACCAGGTGCGTCTGTCACTAGAAATATTAAGAAATCTTATGATACAAATCTTGGAATTAAGTTGTACGTAACCTATCATCCTGCCTATATTTTGCGGAATTATAATTTACTTGAAGAATATAAAGAGCACTTTGTTGATATAAAGAATCTATACGTAAATTTATTGAATAAACAAGGTTTAGATCATCCAAAAACTAAAATAATTGGATCTCAAAGTGAACAGAAATCTTTAACTGATTACTTTAAGTAACACATTGTTTGTTTGAAAGAATAGTTTATAATTAAAGTTGAAACCTGTTGATTAATGATAAAGAACTCAAAGCTTTTTGGTACAGCTGGAATAAGAGGAGCTTTCGGTTCCAAAGTTACAGCTGAATTAGTTTTTCAAGTCAGTCAAGCAGTTACAGAATTGTATCCTTCTGAAAGCATATTAGTAGGACACGATGCAAGAACTTCATCAGAAGCTTTGGGGCAATGTGCATCTGCTGCCATTTCTCTTGCAGGTGGGAAAGTATACAAAATCGGTCTTTGTACTTTTCCGGTAATTGCAAATCAAACTCTCAACAAAAAGCATTCTGTGGCAATATATATTACTGCATCTCATAACCCTCCAACAGATAACGGAATAAAGGTTTTCAGAGAAGGTCGAGAAGCTATAATGGATGAACAAGATGAAATAGAAGAGTTCATTAGACAAAGACAAGAGGCAAAATTAGGTTTCATTTATGAAAAATGGGATAAGATTCAACAACAGCTAGAAATAACAAATGCTACTGAACAATACTTCAAGAGAATTACAAAAGAGATAACTATTGAGGGGGGGGGTAGGAGGATTATACTTGATTGCGCAAATGGTCCTATGTCAGAACTTGCTCCTTTATTACTAACACATTACGGTTTTCAGACCACTACCATCAATTCGAATATAGATGGATTCTTTCCTGGAAGACTAGCTGAACCTAGCCCAGAAAATCTTGGGGTTCTAATAGATCTTTGTAAGAAAGAAAAGACATTAGGTATAGCTTTTGATGGTGATGGAGATAGATTAGCTGTAATAAATGAAGAGGGAGAATTTGTGGAATTATCTCGAGTCAATGCTTTTCTTGGATTACAGGCTATAGCAGAACAAGGACCAGGTAAAATAGTAGTTAGTATTGATTCATCTACAACAATTGACAGAACTGTAGAGAAAGAAGGAGCTGTTGTTGTTAGAACAAAACTGGGAGAATTGCATACAGAATGTTCAAAACTTTTGAAGAATGGAGAAAAGATCATTTTTGCTGCTGAACCATGGAAACCTATTTTTCCAAAATGGGGTTTCTGGATTGATGGATTATATGGTCTTCTAAAAATTTTGAAAGTGATAACAAGCCGTAAAACAACCGTATCTGAAGCTATGAAAAGCATTCCACTTCATATTGCTAAGAGAAAAGCTTACTATATTGATGCCAATAAAGTTGAAGAAATATTTGAAAAATGTAAATTGAAACTCAAAAAAGCGCTAGAAAACGAGAGCAAAAAAGAACTTACTATCGATGGTTTAAGATATGATCTTGAAGATAGCACATGGGTTCTAATACGTAAATCAGGAACAGAACCTAAAATTCGCATTTACTATGAAGCTCCAAACAACACCCGGTTTGAGTGGTTGGAAAACATTGTTAAAGAGTTAGAAAAAATAATCCATGAAGAGTGATTTGATGGTTTCTGAAGTAATTAAAGAAGAACTTAGATTAACAAATGAAAGATTAAGACTAACTATTGTAATTCTCCTGTTTTGGGTAATATTAACGACTTTAGACATCACCTCAACAATAAATTTAGGAGAAGAAGGAACTGAATTCGTAATCTATGCTATTATGGCAACTGGAGCAATATTACTAATTTTATGTTCATTGGCTATACAAGCGCAACCTTTGATTAGTAGGATGCTAAAAAATAGAAAAAACATTGATGAATTCTGGGAAACTGAAGAAAAATTAAATCCAGATATTGAAAAGAGAAGAAAAGCCAGTGAAGCAACTATGATTATTGGAATATTAGTTATGTTTATAGCTTTACTTTTTGTTGCTGTCTAAATCTTTCTCAAACTCTTTTAATGATTGAGGAATGTCTTCTTCCACAGATATTTTGGAAAATTCAAATGCAATTAAACCCATTAATTTCTCTCTTTGTGCCTCATCAGTTTCCATATAGATGAATCTACCATTTGGTAACTCTTTAGCGATTTTAGGATAATTTACTTGTTCATGTACTTTGTCGACAGTACCATTAGTTACAAAAACAGTTTTTTCAATCCCTGATAAGTTACCAAATAATTCAAAATCCTTTACAGCTATAGCTGTTTTTTTCCATTTACCCACATCAGCGTGTTTTATGAAATATTCTGCTCTCTCTCTTTGAACTTTTTCTTTCATTCCTCTTAACTGCATCCATTGAAAAAAGGGTTTCATTAACCTAACTAGAAAAGTGGGAAGTACTGGAGCAACATATTTCAGGATCCATTTTGGGAACCAAAGAGTATGCATAGGATCATGCACTATAATTGTAGGTGCTTCTAGGCTATTTTCTATCAAACCTTGGAAAATTATAGCACTACCCCAACATGTGCCATGAAGAATAAAGTCCATATTTTTAAGTTTGAAATAGTTAATTACATCTTGAATATCCTTTGCTTTTTGATGCATATTCATTTTAGCATTCTTATTTAGTTTGCTACTGTTTTTCTCTCTTGTTTCTATATAATACAATTCAGTCTTGTTGTGCAAAGATTTGTAATAATCATGAAAATGTTCCTTAAAACCCCCCCATCCTGGAACAAAAACTATGGGTCTTTTCGACAGTATATTTTTTGGTTTAATGTGATATACTCTTATTTCACCGTCATCAACAGGTACATCAAATGATTTACTAAAACCATTCTCCCAAAAGAAGGGTGCATTTTCTTGATTTGTTTGGTCCATCATCTGTTGTACTTTTTGTTTCTGTTTCTCATCAATTTCAAGTTCTGGGAAATAAAACTTAGATGGAACATGGAGCTTTGTTTGAGTCATCCTATTTTTCTCAAAATCGTCTCATTCTTAAAATTTCTGTTATCACAAAGATATACTGTTATTTTTGTTTGATTAAAGAATCAAAAAGTGAATAAAACATGACCTTCCAATAAGTTCTAGTCATTTTTCCAGTCGAAAAAGAGGGGTTTTGAAAGAACCAGAGGTCACTGAAAGTATTTAGCACCTTATTAGAAGGTTGAACGAAAAACTAATTGAATGTATCAATAGAGAAAACATCAGAATACTATGAATTTACCGGGTTTAAATATTGATCTACTTATTATAATACAAAGATGGATACACAAGCAAGAAGTACGATATTACACTCACACCATCCTACTCCTAACAAGACAATGAGAAGCTATCAAGTTGTACTCAAGTGTATCTCTCAAATTCAACGAGAAGAGATTAACCAACGATTACGAAGATTAGAAGAAAGACAAAGAATCTAGATGTTGAGAGCATAGCTTTATTTACTTTTTTACTTTGATTTATTAAGATGAATAAAGCTGATTTTTGGGAATACGCTATTTTCTTTGATGATGGAGGAGTAATGAACGACAATAGACTTCGCGGGATGCAATGGCAAAAGATGTTAGGAGAATATTTTTCTCCTAAGTACGGAGGAGAGCCACATAAGTGGGCAGAGGCAAATGTCAGTATGATTGAAGATTTCACATTAGAACATGGTGAATTACTAGAAAGTGCAGAAGAAGTGGAGTATGATGCATTTTATGATGACTTCATCAATCGCTGGATTACTGGAATGTTTGAGTATGTTGGAGTGGATATTCCTCCTAAAAGCCAGAGAAGGAAAATTTATTTTGATGTTATTGATCAGATAACACCAGATGTTAAAGCATCTTTTCCTGGTGTAATAAATACAGTTAAAGCACTTCATAAGATGGGATTCAGGTTATATACTGCATCAGCACAGCATTCATCTGAGCTAAAAGGTTATCTTCGTGGAATGCGAGTAAAGGAATATTTTACAAATTTTTATGGTCCTGATCTAATAAATATACACAAAACTAGTGAAATGTTCTATGAAAGAATGTTTAATGATATTGGAATGAATCCTAGAAGAGCTATAATTATAGATGATAATCCTAAATTTTTAGAATATGCTAAAAAACTTGAAGCTAATACTATACAGTCCTGTTTAACAGGTGAACACAAACCAACTTCTGATTATTGTATTGAACAAATGATTGATTTGCCTGAAGTTATACAAAAACTACTGAAAAAAAGTAAAAAATAGAAAGGGATTTTACTTTTTATCGTAAATACCCTTGTATGGCGCTCTTTCACCTTGTAAATATCTTTTGAATGGATCTTTTATGAATAAGGCAAAGATGATACCAATTGAAAAGAGTACTAGCAAACTTTCAAGAGCGAATCTCATAGGTGTGGGTTGAGCGTAGAAGTCGGTTAAGAAAATCACTCCAGCAAACATAATTGGTGATACAATTGCACTTACTCTTCCAGCAATTTTTTGGAAACCACCATATTGTGCAAGCCTTGAAGGGGGAGCAAGAACCATTATAAACTGCCTTCCTACAATCCAAATTCCACCAAAGCCTACTCCAATAAATATCGCACCAAACCAAATTAGCCAAGATGGAAAGAATTTCCATCCACTTAATACAAATATTCCTATAGCAATGAACCAAGATATAGCTACAGCCAAAAGCAGATTCTTTGGTCCCCATTTATTTAAAAGTCTACCAACAATTATACCAAAAATTATTGAGAAAATTATTCCTCCAAGAATGATATAATTTACAAATGGTGCAAGTGCGTCACCACCCATTGTTGTAACAACAGGTACCATGTATAGTATAGTAGTATTTGCTGCATCCGTAATAAAGAACCAAGCTAAAAAGAATAGCCAAGAATTTCTATCAGCAAATATTGCCTTCAATGAGGATTTGAAATCAGAAAGAGATGCGCTTACATATTCTCCAGTAGTCATCTTTTTTTCAGGAGGATTTTCTACTTCCTTATGGAAGAGATAAGGAATACTAATTAATACTATAACTACTGCTGAAATTACAAATAGCCATCTTAATCCACCATAATTTATATTGTGAATATCTAATTCAACAGAATTAAACTCCCAAATTTCATGAGGTTGCTTTTGCAAATCATGTGGACCAAATACACCATTAAGACCAATAATGATACTTATTGCTATTGCAATAACTGAACCAAATGCTGCTATTGCACCACCTATTGCTTGCATGATACCTCGTTTTTCAGTTTCTGCAATAAATGGAATCTGTGCATCATAAAACATTCTTCCTGCTTGATAGCAGAAATTTGCAATGACGAATAATGCGCTTGCCCACCAGAAGTTCACCCAAACAGTTACTAGTGCCGTAGCTGTAACCATTATTCCCGCCGAGATAAGGACTGCAGGTTTTCGTTTTCCAACCCTATCAGAAATAGCACCAAGAATTGGTCCCATTATAGCTATCAAAAGATTTGAACCCGCCATAAAAGCTGACATTACGATAAAGACTGTAGAAAGTTTCCACCCTAGACTGTATCCAGTTAGCAAAGCAAATGGAGTATATGCTAAACTTATAACTGATTGAGAGAAGAAGGTATCAGCCATATCATAACTGTACCATAACCATGCGTTTTTGTTACTGGTATGCTTAGATTCGAGTTCAGTTTCTTTCAAATCTTTGTCACTTAAAACTACATCTGACATTTTTTCACCTTGCAATATCATACTAGAATTTTGTCTTCTACTGAACTGGTATAATTTAAAGTTTCACTCAAAATTAACTAAAAATATGCTATCTAGGAGTTACCACCTTGTTGAAAGGGTGTTCTAAAGAGAAAATAACCTTGTTGTTTAGGTCACTTTCAAGCAATAAGACCTTCATGCAAGGTTCGTTTATTTCTAACAAATTTGAGAATAATCAAAACTATAAATCCTATCAGAAGTGAAATCAGAGATAGAACCAAAATATAGTAGAAATTAGCTTGACTGTGGTTTAATATTGAAGATTGAGTATAGAGTATGAAGTAAACGCACATTCCTATTATACCTGTACCCAATGCTGAAGATAGGAAAACCAATGAATTTAAGTTGCTTTTCTGACTTTGTTGAGCGACATAATATACAACTAAAGTACAAGTTAATGGTATAGGAACTTGTATTAACCAGATGGCGTTTGGTGTTTGCTCAAAGAAATTTTCTACAACACTAAAAGCTTCTTCCATACCTGCTAATAAAAGGAACACAACTGCTATAGAAAATATCAATACTAAAGCTGCTGAAATAAGTGGAGAAGGTCTAAGTCTAGATTTAGGTTTCAAATCTTGGATTTTTTCTATACTCAATAATTTCTCACATGTTTTGAGTAACTATTACTTTTAAAATAATATTTATTTGATTTATT
>CAZJUB010000051.1:0-18662 GCA_964549075.1 uncultured archaeon
ATTTTGATTGTTTTATGCTGAGTTTTTATTTCCTAAGTTATTCCAGTTTGTCTTAACTCATCAGCTAGATTCATCTTCTTAATTTTACGTAACATTCTTGCTGTAGCTAACCATAATGTGAATAGAGAGATAAGAAAAACAAATGGCCAAGTAAACCAAGGAATTGTAGTTGGGATATAAAATCTACCTCCAGTAATATACCCCATTGTCCACCAAAATGTTAGATAAGCAATTGGGATGGTGAGAATAAGACTAACAAAATTGAGAATAGCGTTCTCCCAAAAGATCATTCTCCGTATATATTTTTTCTTTGTTCCTGTTGCTTTGAAAGCCAGAAAATCTTGCTGTCTATCCATAAAAGTGACATACATAGATTGAAAACTGAAAAGTACACCAATTAGTATTCCTACTCCTAGGAAGATAATCATTATTCCCAAGAATGCTTCCATCATAGCTAATGATGCTTTACGAGCTGTATCTGATTCAATCCAAAATGAAACATTGAAATAATTTTCAAATGTATCTTTTAGTGTTTTTAGATCTGTATTCTTATCTACAGTAAACATTATCCCGTTTACTCTATTTGGTAACAATCCGAAATAAAAACTAGCTCCACTATCTTGTAAAGCTTCATATGTCCATAATACTGAATAATCAATGAATTCACCTACTAATCCTACTATCTCGACTGTATAGTTAGCTAAGATTCCTACCTCTATTTGGTCATCTAACTTCAAATCATATTTACTAGCAATAGAATTCCCAAGGAGAATACTAGTATTTGTTAAATCTGATTTCCTATCTAAATTGCCTTTAATTACATTAAAAGACCTCAACGTTGAATTTTCTTGATAACAAGCAAGTTCCGTCCAACTCAATAATTCTCCATTAGATATTATTTTTGTATATACATCTACAAAAATCTCATGATGATTGATTTTTTGAAAAGTTTCTATACTCTCATTGTTTAGAATTTTGTTAATGTATGTCACAGGATACTGATTTTCTAAAATTACTTGAACATCGTACGTATTATACTCATCAAAATTCAATGTCATTACATGAAAGATGTTGTAAACCATTGCTAATGAGTTGATGAGAAAAATCATCGATGTTATCAAGGCAAGAATTGTTATCAAACTCTTTTTCTTCTTAAGAAACACTTCTCTAAGTGGAACTAACATGTATATCGATTTAAAACCAGGAATCCAACCAAATATTCTTTCTGCTAAAGTTTTATTAGCTTTCTTAATTCGAGTAAATGTAGCTGTCATCGCTTCACGAGGAGTGACTGTAGTTATAGTCCATGCGCTTAATATTGCGCAAATAACACATACTCCGAGTGTTATAACACCCGCATAAACAAATTCATCTGTTGGCAACGAGAGATCCAGTTGGTGAAAACCATACAGCTGTCCAGTCACCAGATATGCCATACCTATTGCCAAACCATAAGCAAGAGGGATGCCAAAAATGATTCCTAGAAGCGTAAGAATTAGCGTGATATTAATGTAATGAAGGAGAATTTTTCTCTTAGGGGAACCCATCGCTAAGAATAAGCCGATGTTTTTTCTCTGTGAATATATCATCTTGTTTAACGTATTAAAAATAATTACAATACATATAATAAGACCAATAATGCCAAAAACAGTACCCATCTTATCTAAAGATCCAGCATCTCCAAGGAAAAAGGTATATTCATCAGATTCGTCATAAATCACAAATTTCATGGAACTAGCTATGATATTTTGGCTACCAAAATAATAAGATAATGAATCAGCAGCAGCTAATATTTGATTCTTGTTAAGTTTATCTTCAACACTAAATAAGACTTGATTAACAAGAGAACTTCCATTATAAATATAATCTTGAGCATATTCTAGATTGATCCATATTGCTGCTAAATTACCTAATAGAGGCATTTTAGAAGCTGGATCCACCATGTAGGTATAGTAAGAATCTTGTGCAATTCCTTGAATAGTAAGGTTCAATTGCATATTTGGAAATTTTACCTCCATTTGATCCCCTAATTTTACATCATGACCAAACAAACCACCAGCAAAGTGGGTATCTAAAAGACAACTGGAGTTAGATTCAAAAATCTGGCTAGTATTAGTTATTCCTTCTGCTTGTTGTTCGATAACAAGTTGGTTAATCTCATTAGGATAATTTATCCCCAAAACAACAGATTGGAAGATTTCACCTTTGAACACAACCTCCGTAAAATACAGAATTCTACCTTCTATAAAGCTAATATTATTTTCTTCCATAAACGATAGATTATTGCTTATTTCAGTAACATTATTTGCTTCTATAGGTTCAGAAAAAGAAAAAGTCCCGTCAGCTACATTATAGTGAGTCAGATTCAGTTCATATGTGTTGAATAAGACAGGATACCCAGCTCTTAAACCTGCTAGAAGACCAATTGTAAATGCAACAACCGTAATAATTGAAATAGAGCGAAATTTATGAGTCCAAATCTCTCTGAATGTTTTCTTGGATAGAATTTTCATTGAGCTAGCCTCTCACTTTCTTTAAATGGATGTTATTAGGATCTATATTATCCTCTATCTTTTCGATTTTTCCCATTTGAAGATGAAAAACTCTGTCTGCAAATTGAGTAATACTAATGTCATGAGAAACTACGATGAGAGTTGTACCCTCCTTTTTATTTAACTCTTTAAGTAATTCAGCAATTTTCTGACCAGTAACATAGTCAAGATTTCCTGTTGGTTCATCAGCTACGATAAGTTTAGGTTTTTTTACTAATGCTCTTGCAATAGCTACTCTCTGTTGCTCCCCGCCAGATAACTGACTAGGAAATCGAAGTTCTTTCCCTTCTAATCCTACCTCTTTTAACAAATCATAAGATCTCGATTTAATTTCATTCTTGTCTCTTATTCCTTGGAACTCAAGAGCTAAACCTACATTTTCCCATGCTCGTAAACTCGCGACAATATTAAAAAATTGAAAAACCCAACCAACTGTGTTACGTCTATAATCATTCAGCTGATCTTTAGTGTACTCACTTATATTTTCTCCATCGACTACAACTTTTCCTTCAGTTGGATAGTCTATTCCCCCTATCATATTCAATAAGGTTGTTTTCCCTGCTCCAGAAGGACCTAGAACGCAAGCAAATTCCCCTTTGTATACATCTAAATCAACACCATTTAATGCATAAACTTCTGTTTCACCAAACTCAAATGTTCGTACCAAATTTTGAGTATGAACGAGTATCTTTTCGCTCATAGAATCACCATACTAAATAGAAATCCTTACTATAATAAATAAATCATACTCTTAGGAAAGATGGTTTATTCTTCAAATAACTTAGAAGTTATAAAAATAAAAAAAGAATAAGCAAACATCTAAATTTTCAATAATAAATTGATTATTCGTTTAATGCTCGCTGTAGTTTCTCTAAATCTGGTCTTCTTTTATATAGTGGTTGTTTTTTTGTTTCATATTCACTAATTTCTTCCTCAAGAATTCCTTTCGATGAATTGGTAAAAATTACACCTAGTGCAAATTTCTCTTTCTCATTTGCTTTTTTAAATGCATTGAACTTATCATTTGGATCGTAATTTTCACCTACATAGTACGAATGTTTTTTGAACCATGAGAAAGTATTAACCTTATTAAAAGAAACACAAGGTTGTAAGATCTCGACAAGAGAAAATCCCTTATTTGAAATGGCTTTTTTTAGAATATTCTTTGTTTCTTCTACATCTCCAGAAAACGCTCTTGCAGCAAAAGATACATCTAAAGAGATAGCTGTTGCAATAGCATTAAATGGTGGTTCATATACTCCTTCTGTCTGGACGGGATTTTTAAATCCTATTTGGCTTGTAGGAGAACCTTGTCCTTTAGTCAAACCATAAACCATGTTGTTATGGATTACTAGTGTAATATTAGGATTCTTTCTAACTGCATGTAAAAAGTGATTTCCTCCTTCTCCATAACCGTCTCCATCTCCAGAATGAACAATAACAGTGAGTTCTGGATTAGATAAGTGGATACCAGTCGCTACAGGTAAAGCTCGACCATGTAATCCGTTGAAATAACTAGTTTTAACATATTGTGGAAGTTTGGCTGCTTGTCCTATCCCTGACACCAAACAGAGTTTTTCTGGATCAACATTATTCTCCTCCAAAGCAAGTTTTAAGGATTTTAAGATGTCAAAGTTCCCACATCCAGGACACCAAGCAATATCGGTATCAAAATCAAATCTAGATTTAGTCATGTTTTTTCCTCCTTTCGATAATCTCTTTTATCCTCGTTTCTACCTCTTCAACAGCAAATGGTAATCCATTATATTTCAATATCCTATGATCGATCTTCTTACAAATCTCTTGTTGGATTAAGTTACTAAATTGACCAGTTACATTGTTTTCAATTACTATAGTAAAATCAGCTTTGGAGATGTATTCATCAATTATTGGATGTAGAGGATAAATTTGTTTGAAATGTAAAAATCCAAGTTGCTCGTTTTTCAGATTTTCTACAGCTTCAGCAATTATACTAAAAGTTGATCCCCAGCCAATAATCAATCCTTTGTATTCCTTTTTTCCAGTAAACACTGGAGGTATAATATTTTCTTTAAGCAAATTTAGTTTGTTTAACCTCTTCTGCACCATTTGTATTCGAACATCATGATCTTCAGTGATTCTACCATTTTCATAGTGTTCATCACTATCTGCTGCAACAAATCCCTTTCCATATCCTGGGATTCCTCTAGGTGAAATCCCATCCTCTGTTAACTCATATCTCTTATAATTCTCATCAGTTTCGATGATATGATACTCATTTTTGAATTTCTTCAAATCTAGTTCCTTAAGATTGTAGAAGGAGTCTACATAATATTGATCTGTCAGAATAATGACTGGTACTTGAAATTTGTCTGCTAAATTAAATGCTTGTTGAGACAGTTCAATTCCTTCTTCAATGGTTCCTGGTGCTAACATTATTCTTGGAAAATCACCATGACCTGCATAGAGAACATGTTGAAGTTCTCCTTGTGAAGTTCTAGTTGGTAATCCTGTCGCTGGACCAGGACGTTGAGCTACATGAATAACGATGGGTGTTTCTGTCATACCTGCTAAACTAAGAGATTCATCCATTAAGGCAAATCCTCCTCCACTAGTGGTCACCATTGCTCTTGCACCTGCATACCACGCCCCTAATGACATGTTGATAGCAGAAATCTCATCTTCTGTTTGTTCAACAACTATTTCAAACTCTCTTGACATTTTGCTAAGATAAACTAATACACCTGTAGAAGGACTCATAGGATAACTAGCAATAAAATTACATCCTCCTGCTATTGCACCTAACCCAATAGCTTCTGAACCATTCAAAATTAAGTTGTGAGTCAAATCCTCTTCAGGTTGTATCTCTACAACTATTGTCTCTTCCGCTTCTAGTTTATTTCCTATTTCATATCCTTTTTTGATGGCTTTAATATTGTTCTCAATTATTTCTTGTGATTTCTTTTGAAAGTGTTGTTTAATAACTTCAATCACTAAATCTTGTTCAATATCTAAAATTCCTACTAACATACCCGTAGCAATGACGTTAAAGTAGATTTTACCTCCTATTTCTTTCGCTATTTTAGTGAAAGGAACATTGACAAAATTATACCCTTTGAGGTCGTTTTCATCCATTATCTCTTTATCACCAATGATTACAGTACTATCATTGATTCTTTTCAAGATGCTTTTACGTTTCATGACATCTTTGTGAATAGGTATTAGGATGTCAATTTGGTCAACAAAAGCTTGAATCCTTTTATGAGCTACTCTGATCTCGGTAGAATTAATACCTCCTCTTACCCTACTCATAAATTCCTTGGCTGCGTAAATGTGATAATTTTTTCTTAGCGAATTCACTAAGATTTTTTGTAAGGTTTGAATACCCTGCCCTGCCTCACCTGCTAAAACTATCGATACTTCTTGGGTATGAAAATACTTGCTTTCTTCCATAAGTAGAAAACGAGAGATAATTGAAAAATTTTGTTATTTCTAAGAATTAAATCATTCTTGCTAAATTCCTTGGTTTGTTCTAAATTCATATTGAAAATTTTAAAAACATACTATTGAAGAACAACTTGAGTATAATGGTTCATATAACTAGACTCTTTGGTACACCTTGGTGTTCAGACTGTAAAGTATCTAAAACTTTTCTTGCAGAGCACAGAATAAGCTATGATTATGTTGATATTACAGAAGATGAAGAGGCAGCTTTGTTGGTTGAAAAGATCAATAATGGTAAAAGGATGGTTCCTACTATCGAGTTCTCTGATGGAACTTATTTAGTCGAACCTTCTAATGCTGAACTTGCAAATAAACTAAGATTGATTATCAAACCGTTAAAAAACTCCTATGATGTCTTAATTATTGGTAGTGGTCCAGCTGGTTTAACTTGTGGGATTTATACTGCTAGAGAAGGTTACGAAGTAGTTATTGTTGAAAAAGGTGCAGTAGGGGGAAGGATGAATTTCACAGAAAGAATAGAAAATTATCCAGGTTTTCCTGAAGGAATAGATGGAATAGATCTAGCTAGAAAATTTGCTGCACAAGCTGAGAGATTTGGTGTTGAAATACTCAAAGCAACTAAAGTTTTCTCGATAGAAAAGATAGATGAAGGATTTTCAGTAACAACCTCACAGAACGATGTTATTCATGTTAAAACAATTCTTATTGCAACAGGAAGCGATTATAAAACATTAAATATTAAAGGAGAAGCTGATTTACTAGGATATAAGATTCATTATTGTGCTGTATGTGACGGTCCTTTCTATACAGGAAAAAAAGTGTTAGTTATCGGAGGGGGAAATTCTGCTCTGGAAGAATCATTATTCTTAGCTAGATTTGCTTCAGAAGTTATGATCACAGAAATTCTTGACAATTTAACAGCTTCTAAGGTAATACAAGAACAAGTAGCTGCAAAATCTAAAATCAAGATCTTTACTAGTTACGAAATAAAAGAATTTTTGGTAGGGGAAAAGAAAGAACTAAACGGAGTTAGATTCTATGATAGAAAGAATAACAAGGAAATAATTCTCTATCCTGATGGTGTTTTTATGTTAGTAGGTCTTAAACCAAATACGAAGATAGTTGAAAAGCTTGTAGAGTTGAGTGAAACAAGAGCAATAAAAACCGATGATAGAATGATGACAAGTGTTCCCGGTATTTTTGCAGCTGGGGATTGCAGATGTAAATCTACTAAACAAGTTGGTTCTGCAGTAGGAGAAGGCGTAATCGCAGCTTTAAGGATAAGTGATTATATCAAAAATCTTTAGACAATAATTGATAGAGGTTAAGTTTAATTAGAAGTAATGATTATTTTTGGTTATGAAAATAGGATTACAAGTACCAAATTTTACCTTTCCTAGAGAGAAAGATTCTTTTGCTCAAGATATAAAAGATATAGCTATTCAAGCAGATGAAGCAGGATTCCAAAGTCTTTGGGTAATGGACCATTTCTTTCAAATAGGTAGCGAAGGAGGTCTACTTTTAGGCCCAGCAGAAGAAGATATGTATGAAGGCTATTCTGTGCTAAACTACTTGGCTGGTTTAACCAAAAACATCAAACTCGGAACAATGGTAACTGGGAATATTTACAGAAATCCTGGTGTACTGGTGAAAACTGTTACTTCATTGGATATTCTTTCTAAAGGTAGAGCATACCTAGGTATAGGTGCAGGTTGGTTTGAAAGAGAAGCTTTAGGATTTGGTATATCTTTTGATAATTGGAAAACAAGATTTGAGAAATTAGAGGAAACTTTGCAGATTATACGCCTTATGTGGTCAGAAGAGAATGGCTTAGAATTTAATGGTAAACACTACCAAATGCAAGAAACACTGTGTCATCCTCAACCAATTCAAAGATATCCTCCAATATTGATTGGAGGAATGGGACCTACAAAGACTCTTAGATTTGTAGCTAAATATGCGGATGCGTGCAATCTATTCATGGGTAGAGGTAAAGAAGCTCTAAAAGAGGCAGTTAAGAATCTTAAGAAACATTGTGAGAATGAAAATAGATCTTACGAAGAGATAGAAAAAACTAGTCTAGGAAGTGTTTTTTTGGATCAACCTAATGTTCCAAATATGACCTCTTCAGGTAATAAGAATCTTAAAACTGTTGATGATATTATCGAGAACTTAAAATGGCAACATGAACTGGGAGTTGACCAAGCAATCTTTAACATGAAATACCCACTTGCAGATCAAGAACCATTAAAAATATTTAAAGAAGAAATAATTCCTGCGGTTTCAGATTGGTAATTAAAACAGAATTTATTTCATTTTCTTTTGAATTCTTCTCTGATCATCTTCTTTTAATTTATTGATACCATGGATTGAATCGCTCTCTACAGTAGAGAAGGGAAAACAGTTGAAATGATATAGTTCGGGATTTAGTACACTATCTTGACTCTCCATCTCACGTAATCTCAGTTCTTTATCTCTAATTTGCCTCTTACAGTTCTTACACAGGCCTCTACCGTGTGGTGCATAACCAACTATCCATTGCTTATTAGATTGAACTTTTACGAACTCTTTGCTAGATTTAGTTATTATTTTTTCGATGAATTGTTTGGGATTCTTACCTTCAAGAAGTTCTTCTGTAATTTGGAAAGAAAAACTTTCATTTTTAGAGTAATGAAATATTAACTCAACAGGTTTTTTCTCCTCTAATCCTTCTGCAACGGTTATTTTTGCAGGAATTTTGTTAGTCTTCAATATTATTTTACTACATCGTCTAGCTAAATATTTGGGAACTTCTCTTTTTGTAATATAATTCAAACTCCCTTTAGAAACCAACCCGTATCTAGTAGCAATAACAGAACGACTTAAATCTTCTCGAAATTCTCTTTTTTGAACTATCACTATAGATCTATCAGGTATATCGCCTTTTATCTCTTTAATTTCAAAGGTTTCAGGATCTATATAGTTTCCCCATTCATTAGGTTTACTCAGTCTGATTTTCAGTGTGTGTCACCAGCGACGATTATTGACAACATTTACTTTTAAACATTTCATTTTGTGCTAAAAATACCTCAAAATTTGAATTAAAAATACAACGCTTAAACTTGAATAAAAGCTAATCAAAGAGCCTAAGGAAAGAGGTAATTTTTGATACCTAAAAAAAAGTTTATAACCAAAATTCGCGTTTCCATTTTTGCCCAATCATCTCATCCTGATAATAGCTATTAACTGCTACGGAGGATAGAGGAGAGTAAGCAGAAAACTCGAGGTATAAATAAAATGGACCCAAGAGATAATAAGAAACCAACCAAAGAAGAAGAAGAAGAAGAAGAAAATTGGTTTGATGAAGAGTGGGAAGACGAAGATTTCGATGAATTCGAAGAATACGATGACGACGATGAAGAATCCTACTAACCAGAAGAGACTTAAAAGGACTGGAAGGCAAAGTTTGATTTGAGGAATTTTAATGGTGTTGAAGAAAAATGCTAGTTTGTAAAAAACTTCACAAGCCAAAAAAAAACAACTCAAATGACAGGTATAAAGGACTGAACTTCACTAGTTCGATAAATCCCAATTCAATCTTTGTTTTTTATTTTTCCAACTACTAAATAAGGTGAATGTTACGAATAATGAAACAGAACCAAAACGAAATCATCCAGATCAAAGGAAATCTCAACCAAATCCTTATGGCAAGAAAAGAGTAAATTACCAGCACAAACAAGCATCTACTTCACAAAATAGAAATACACAAGCGAACAAGAAATTCGGAAGATACAATCAAAGCAATTCTAGACGAAAACCCGTATATTTCCATGAAGCAGAATGTTCAAAATGCCATAAGCAGATTAAAGTTCCCTTTAAACCTGATGGAGTAAGACCTGTATATTGTAAGATATGCTTGAATGAAGTAAGAACTGCAGAACAAAATAATGAAAAATTTGCAGTCTAATATTTTTCTTTTTTATAAACTCCTATTTATCCATTTTATTTATTAGCGATTTTCTTAAAGTCACTTTTTACACAAGAAATAAAAAGGAATTTTGTGTATTATAATGTGTGTCTGAAAAGCTTATTGAAAAGAAAGATGTTCCATGGTGGTTGAGCATCTATAATCTATTTGTAGGTTTGATATATATTACTATTTCAATGGTGATTCTTGCACTTTTGAATTTCAATATTCAAATTCTTTTAGATCTTTTAACACTTATTTTAATCTTGATAGGAATCTCAAGGGTGCTAAATGGGATCTTTGCAAATGATCCAAGAATTTTTCTTAGAATTCTAAAGTTTATTTTAGGTGTTGGAATCATTATCCTTAGTAGTTTCATTTTTCATATTAGAGATATAGATTATTCATTACAAATTACACTTTTGGCTGTGGGGATTCTTATAAACAGCACTTTGAGAATAGTTGTAGGTTTCTTAGATAAAAGTGAAGCAAAATGGTATAGAATAGTGTTAATAATAATTGGTTCTATCACCTTGGTAATAAGTATATTATTCTTAATATTTCCAGCTTGGTCAATGAAGGTTTATATAATTTTATTAACTGTAAGTTTCATCCTTAATGGTCTTGTAAAACTTAATTATGCGTTTAAAGCATTTGAAAAGAAGGAAAGAATCTTAATACTAAGGTAAGCTACGTTTTGCCATATTTCTTAGTTTTTCTTCTGTGCATAATTTTAGCTGAAGCTGTCATAACAGTACCTACGGATTTTTCTATATTAACTCTAATAGGATAATTCAGTATTTTATTAATAGGTCTGAGAATTGTTCCTCCGATAATGGGTTCTTGGACTTTAATAAAGAGTAAACCTCCTCCTAATCTTAATACTGCGCTAATTATGAAGATAAGGACAATTATAATTGGAGGAGATGTTCCAAAATGCAACCACTCAAAATTGGTAAAAGTTGAATTTAGTAGTTGGTGAGCATATTCTTGTTCTTTTATGATGCTCTCAGGTATAGCTAAACCTCCTAAAATAGGAGCAATAAATAATGCAATTGAGTTTATAGCATTGTATATTGCAATTTGAAGCATTCTTCTCCTTGGGTGTATAACATCTAATGTAAGTGTCATCATACTTGGTGAGATTATTCCCCAGATCATACCATTTACTACCCACATAATAATTAGCAAAATATAGATATTTGTTGTCGTTCCAACTAAAAAGGGGATTAGAAAAGCAATTGGGAAGAAAGAAGTGCAAAGCGTTCCTAAGATAAGCACTTCTTTGGTTCGGAGTTTTTCAATGAATTTTATGGTCAGAAAGGAGAAAAGTATCTGTGGGATAATACCTATGGAACTTAATATGGCTGTCTCAAAGATTGATAAGTCATAAAATGATTTTGAAGTATTATAGACTATGTAGAAAGGTGCAGAAAAATTGACACCGAAAGTAAAAACAAATGAAGCTACGGAAAGCCAAATAAAATTCCTATCAGTTTTCATCACTGCTAGAATATTATCCAGACTTACAGAAACCTCTTCTATCTGATGCCACTTTTTTTTCTTTTCCAATTCTGTTTTCTTAGGTACTGCAAAATGGAAAAAGATAGCTCCTAAAAAGCTGACAGCTCCAGAAAGCATGAATAAGGTCAGAAATCCAGATTGTGCTTCGAATTTTGAAAGTAAGAATCCTCCTAAGAGGACACCAATCAAAGTACCAACTAAAATAAAAACTTGGCTTAAACTGTTCCAAAAAGGCCAATCTTTAGTTTGTGTTCTCTCAGCTAAAATAGCTGCAGAGGTAGGAACTGAGGCAGAAGCTGTTAAACTCTGAATACCTCGAAGGGAGACAAAATAGCCAAGATTCTTAACAATAACAAGCAGAAAATTAAATATACTAGAAAGATAGTTGGAGAAAATTGCTATTATTCTTGAATTTTTAAGTTTATCAGCTAATCTAGCCCAGAATATTTGAACAATGCTCAGAAGGCTGGTTATTGAGACTATTAATCCAATTTGAGCAGGATTTGCTCCAATATAAACACCATATAGTGGTAAAAATGGTGATATTACGGAATCTGAGCTTGCTTTTAAACCTGTAGAAGAAAGCCAGAACCAAGGTTTTATGTTTGAAGCATGATCTTTATTACTCATTTCGCTTTCTCTCTTCATTACTAATTAATGAACTCTATGTTTATTGTTTATATGAAATGTTACTACTAGAAGCTATTAATAATAATTTCTCCTTAGAAATGAACAAAGATAAAAAGAAAAATTTCTTAGATGTTTCTTACAGTTTTTTCACTCTTGATTTTATTGAAAACCTAATAATTAGGAATCCAGCAGTAGCTGAAATAATTGATGCAGATAAGATAGCTATTTTTGCTACATTGAGAAAATCTACATTATCAAAAAATGCTAAACCAGCAATGAAATTTGACATTGTAAAACCTATTCCTCCAAGGAAACATATTCCTAGTATTTGTGTCCAACTGATATTTTTTGGAAAACTAAAGAATTTCGTTTTTGAGTAAAGGTAAGTAAATGTCATCATCCCTAAAGGTTTGCCAATAAGCAATCCAAAAAATACTCCTAGAAAAACATTTGTTGAGAAAGTGTTACCTACTATGGTGCCAAAAGCTATCCCAGAATTGGCTAGAGCGAATATAGGAACTATCAAAAAAACGACCCAGTTGATTAACTTGTGTTCGATTATTTCTAAAGGCGTTTGTATTTTCTTAAATCCTTCTTCAAGAGCTTTAATAGATGCAATATATCGTGTGTATTTAGCTACATCATCTTCATTAAGGTTGATCTCAGAAATTGCATTAAGTGTTTTTGAGCTAATCGCATGAAATTCATCCATATCTATACTCTTAGTTGCAGGAATAGTTATAGCAAGTAATATACCTGTTAGTGTAGAATGTATTCCTGATTGGAAAACAAAAAACCAGAGTAATATCCCTGGAATAATATAAACTATGTTTTTTCTTACTCCAATTTTATTGAAAAGATAAAGAAGTGCAAAAATCAAGACACTAACTACGAGAAAAATCCACTTTATTTCTGTAGAATAAAAAATTGCTATAACTAAAATAGCACCAATATCATCAATTATTGCGATTGAAGTTAGAAGTAATCTCAATTTCTTAGGTATATTATAAGTGAAAAGAGCTAATATTCCTATCGCAATTGCAATATCTGTAGACATAGAAATCCCCCATCCTGCAGCACCAGAACTCTTTGGTGGATTGAAAATGAGATAAATAAGAGCTGGAAAAACCATACCTCCAAGAGATGCAAATATTGAAAGAGATGCTTCTTTTAAGTCTGAAAGACCTCCTACTATGATTTCTCTTTTAAGCTCTAATCCTATTAAGAAGAAAAATATAGCCATAAAGCCATCATTTATCCAATGAAGAATGGACTGATGAAAATCAAGATTTCCTATATTAAAACCAATTTCAATATTCCAGAAATTAGTGTAAGTCTCTCCAAAAGGCATGTTGATCCAAATCAAACCAATAACTATACAGATGAGAAGTATTCTACTTCCCGAAGCTTCTTTTTGTATGAATTTTTGTAAAGGAGACATAATTTTTACAATAGGACGGTCTTTAAGAGTACTAAAGAGCTTCTTAGGAATTTCTGACATGAGTTTTTTTTTTCTGTTTTAATTCTTAAACTTATTTCATTAAATGATAATCACCAAAGAACCTACCTTAAATATAAAAAATAAAATACATAGTTTAATATGCTATGCAGAAGAAAAACACTTCTAAAAGAGAAGATAATAATTACTTTCCAGTTGAATGTTCTGAATGCCATAAGACTTTTCAAATTCCAGTAAAACCTTATGTTTTAATCCAATATCTTGTAAGAAGTGCTATAAGGAACTCAAATCTAAGAAATCATTGGATTTGAGCAGAATTTATTTGATAAAAAGGTCTTGAAATAACATTTTTAAGTCGTGTATATTTTTTTTAATTGATTAACATGACTGATATACTAAATCTTCTAAAATCTCGAAGAAGCATAAGAAAATATAAAGATAAACCAGTGGAAGAGGAGAAAATTCAGAAATGTCTAGAAGCAGCTCAATGGGCTCCATCTGCATCTAATAAACAACCATGGGAGTTTCTCATCGTAAAAGATGAAGAAATTAGAGAGAAACTTGCAGAAATACATCCTTATGCTAAGTTTGTTACTCAAAGTCCAGTTGTTTTTATTCCGTTAACCAATCCAGATGTTCATGAAAAATATCACTGGTCGGATACTGCTTTAGCTACTTTACAATATATGCTAGAAGCTCATAGTCTAGGATTAGGAACATGTTGGGCAGGAGTAATCAATTCCTCTATAGAGCCAAAAATAAAAAAGTTTTTGGGAATACCTAAACATTTGCGTGTCTTAGGTTTGGTTGCTACAGGTTATGCAGCAGAGAGCCCTACTAGAACAAGAAAGGAGTTAGATACTTTAGTACATTATGAAAGATATTAGTATAGTTTATTCTCTCTATCTTTCTTCATCTTTCTCCTATCACCTATCTTCACTTTATTAATTTGTCAATTTTCTCCATCAGAACAGGAAATTCTTGAAGTTCCCTGATTTGTTTAAAGAAAGTATTTTCAAGTAGATTTGATTTGAATCTTTCAGGATTCTGAAGACCTAAATCTACAGCTTTGAACAAATGTTTTAATGCTTCCTCGTATCGTTCAGCCTGAATTAGTATTTGAGCCTTGATATTCATGTGCCTTGCTTCTGGTTCGATTTTATCGATTAAACGATTAATGAATAATAATCCTTCTTCGGGACGTTTGAGGTACAATCCCACATACCAAGCATTTTCCCAGAGATTATGATTTTCATCAAAGCAACCTAATGCAGCAGTATAGTCACGTTCTTTTTCAAATCCCACTTTTTCAGCTGTCTTCCAGGATCCAATATTATGTTCACTACAATGCCAACCAAGTTCTATTCCAGTCTTTTTACAATATTCAGCTGCAGCTGCAGTAACTAATGTAGCAAAACCTCTTCGCCTATACTTTTCATCTGTTCCTATACCCATTTCAGCTTGGTTTCCAGTAACCCAATCTGCAATACCCCAACTAACAATAATTTTTTCATTCTTTACAAGACAGAATGCAAATCCTCTGGATAGGAAATCTTCAGTTGAACGCCAAGTAACATCAATCCATTCCTCTATTACATTAAAATTCTCTAGATGTTTTTTCTTTAGGAACTCTTTATCTACTCTCTGCATAGTATAGTCTGGCTGAATCTTTTCTCTCCAGTTAGGGATTTTTTCTTTTTGAAAAATATAATGATTTCTTCTCAGAGGGATTATGTCCTTTATCCCAAAATCTTGTTCTATGGTTTTAAGCCATTCTTCTCTCGGATAATAGATAATCCATTCCCCATTGTTATATTCAGGACTAAGCTTTAGGGCATGTTGTTCTGCAGCAAGGAAAATCTCTTCTCTAATAATTGAACTAACATCTGTATTAAACTGCTTATTACTTTGATCTCCAGTAATATAAATTGAACACTCATTATCAACTATCATACCTGTTTTAGGATTATCTAAACTGTCAACCCAAATTCTTCCTGCATTATCTCCATTAATAACTGCTAAGCTATTAAGATTGAAGAAAATATCCGCAAATAGATCCTTTACATTTTTGAAATCTTTTTTTGCTATTTCTAATATCACTTTTTAACACCAATTTTAATTTCTACTTCCGTTAAATATTATAGAAACAGAAACAAATCTAGTTTTTTAAACAAAAGATAGTAATCAGATTTTAATAGATTTTCTTGTTATTTCATGTGAAAGTAACAGATAAAAATATCATAGTCGAAAATGATGACTACAATCTTTCATTCATCAAAGCTAGATTTATACGCCTGTTACCTACATACATTAACAAGAAGTTATATTCATCAACTAATTCTGAAACTTAAAAATGTTAGTACATTGTACTATTAAATAATTAAAGAAGAGGAAATCAGAATTCCTCTTGAAAACTCAAAAAAGAAGCTTTTAGCATTTATATAAATGCGATTCATAATACTTCAAATGAATTAGTTCGTATCCATAATTTGCTATCATATCTTCATATACTGCACAGAAAGCTTCATCTGCGCCATCAACAAAGTGTATAGGAGTGAAATAAGTAGGTTTTATGGTATCTAATGCATTAATTACATCTATACCTGTCATTGTTTGACATCCTGGTCCCAATGGTAATAATGCTACATCGACTAATCCAGTAATTTCTGTGTATTCGACAATGTTCGCTGAATCACCTGCATGGAAGAAAGTTAAAGGTCCAACATCTATAATATAGCTGGTCCAATTAGCTTCAGGAGGGTGGCTAGGTGTATAGCCTTCAGGTGCTTCAGTATACATGTAAAATGCTGTGATATTGATGCCCAAATGCACAAAGTTGTCTCCAGGATTAACTCCCATAGCACCGTAAGTTGCTATAGCTTCAGTCATATTCTCTGGACATACTATAAGAGTATCATCAGTTTTAAGGAAATTTATTATCGCAGGATCGTAATGATCCCCATGTGGATGAGTGATAAGAATGATATCAGCTGGATATTCATGATAAGAATAAGATATGTTGTAAGGATCGACATAAATTCTAACATTTTCAGTCTCTATCATAACTCCTGCATTATAAAGTAGAGTGAAATTAACTTCAGTTGACCTATTCAAAAATACCAAAGTTGTGGGCGTCACAATTGCAGCAGCACCTACAACACAACAAGAAATAATTATTGCTATTTTAGCTGTTTGAGTTAGTGCCATAGAAAATCAGAAAGTTAAAACCTTTATATCTCTAGCTACGAAACATGGATGCAACCAAAAAGCAACCAAGTAAAATAATTGATGTTAATGTGATTGATAAAAGTTATTCTATTTTGTTTATGGTAGAGAATCCTTTATTTAGAAGGAAAGCTAATTTTGATTGGTGATAAAACTGCCAAAAGTCCAAGTTAGAGGTCATTTAAGGAGAACAAAATCAGGTAAAAGAGTAAGGGTGAAAGCTCACAAAAGAAAAAAAAGATGATAATAAACAACTTCCACCAAGATTTCTTCTGTAAATTCATTTTGACGCAAACTAATTTAAATGCTCTAGACAAACGTTAATAGTAGCATAAGAGGTGTATAAATTGAAAAAAACACTTGCTTATTTTCTAATATTTTCACTGATGTTTTATTCTAATGCTCTAAAGATTCAATCTCAATTCAATGATATATCAACAGATGAGTCTAGTTTAAAATTAGATTATCCAATTAATAATTTGAAACTTAATTATGAGGAACATGATCCAATAATGATTTTTGATGATAGCGATCTTTCAGCAGAATCTTCTGAAGGAGATGGTTCAGAAGAGTTTCCCTATATCATTGAAGGATGGAGGATAGGTCCTGGAATAGAAATTGGAATAGAAATAAGAAGTACAACCAAATCATTCGTTATAAGAAACTGCTGGATTGAAGGAAGTTCAGAAGGTATCCACGTTGAATATACTGAAACTTCAACAATTAATATAACAAATAATGTAATAATTAACAATGCATTTCAAGGGATATATATACGTGATTCCACAGCTTCTACAACTTTAGTAACTGATAATATCTGTAATTTCAATGGTAATGGTATTATTCTTCGTGACACTCTTGACGTTGAAGTGCGAAATAATACTTGTAATAACAACGGAGCTAATGGTATTGATTTATCTAATACTCTAGTTGATACAGTTCTAAACAATACCTGTAATTATAATCAAGAAAGCGGTATATATGCATATGAATCTGAGTGGTACCCTAGTTATAGTGAAAATATCTGCATAGGAAATGAAGAATATGGCATTTTTCTTGCTATGACTGGTAGTTATGGGGAAATTCTAGATAATTACTGCAAAGATAATAGTATCAGTGGAATGTATTTAGAAGCAGCTTGGCATAATCTTATTTCTGAAAACATTTTCTTCAATAATACAAACTACGGCCTAGAATTGAATAATGCAGCAAGTTTTAATGATGTTCATCACAATTATTTTTATTTCAATAACCTAGGGGGGACTTCTCAAGCACTCGATGAAGGTTCTTCAAATACATGGTATGAGACTGGAACTAGTGAAGGAAACTATTGGAAAAATTGGTATAATGGAGTCTATCCTATAGATGGTACGGCAGGCAAGTATGATCTCTACCCGCTAGATTTAGATCCTCCTGAAATTACCTCTGTTGCTGATATAGAATATATTCATGGAGAAATAGGAAATATTATTCAATGGAACGTATCGGATTTAAATCCTACAATATATTTTGTTTACAAAGACTTTGTAGAGATTCATTCTGGATCTTGGTCAAATGACGTTCCAATAATAGTTCTTGTGGATGGACTTGAAATTGGTACTTACTATTATCAACTTTTCATACTTGATGGATTGAATCGTTCTTCTCTTGATACAGTGATTGTAACAGTAGCTGCTGGGATAAGTGAATTCAACAGTATTACAATAATAACTCTGCTTATAGTTCCTATTATAGCGTCAATATATTTCTATAAGAAAAATAAGAAAGTTAATAATCTCTAGATATCAAATAGAACCAATTAATCAATAAAAGTGATATAAATGCCAGTCGTACAAGTACAAATGTGGGAAGGAAGGACAGAAGAACAAATAAAGGAAATAAT
>CAZJUB010000052.1:0-18509 GCA_964549075.1 uncultured archaeon
CAGGAATACCCTTAGTTAAATCGTCTTTCACCACTTCAACAGGTAAAGTACTTGAAGGAAAATGGGAATTACCTGAATCTTTACAAGATGAAACAGGAATAATTTTCGCTTCAGCCTTTCCAGGATATGATAATTTAATAAAAGAAATTCAAGAGTATCAAGCTCTGGAAAATGACAAACAATTCAGTAGAAACTTCCTTTTTAAAATTCTGTCTATGGGACATTCACAGTTTGCTCAACTCATCAAAGCAAAAGGACCTAACACTCAAATTAATGCTGCTTGCGCTTCTACAACTCAAGCAGTTGGTATTGCAGAAGATTGGATTAGGACTGGACGATGTAATAGAGTAATTGTAATAGCAGCAGATGATGCTTCAAGTGAACATCTATTACCTTGGATTGGATCTGGTTTTCTGGTTGCTGGTGGAGTCACAACAGAAGAAGAAGTTCAAAACGCTGCTCTTCCATTTGGTAAAAATAGACATGGATTAATTATCGGAGCTGCAGCTGCTGCATTAGTTCTTGAAAATGAAGATTCATATAAAAAGAGGGGAACAAAGCCAATTGTTGATTTATTGGGCTCTTCATTTGTAAACAGCGGTTTTCATGGTTCAAGACTAGATGTTTCACATATTTCTGATGTTTTCCAAAAATTCATTGAAAGAATAGAGAAAGAGTATAACATTCCAAGAGAAGAACTCGCAAGAGATGGTATATTTGTCTCGCATGAAACCTACACTCCTGCACGAGGAGGAAGTGCTGAATCTGAGATAGAAGCATTAAGAAGAGTGTTTGGAAAGGATGCTAATAAAATTACAATTGTTAATACAAAAGGTTTTACCGGACATGCAATGGGAGCTGGACTTGAAGAATGTGTAGCAATAAAAGCTATGGAAAAAGGAAAGATTCCACCAATAGCAAATTTTGATAAGATTGATCCTCTTTTCTCAGATTTAAAATTCTCTAAAGGAGAAGATAGAAGAGTAAAATATGCAATACGCTTAGCAGCTGGTTTTGGATCACAAGTCGCTTTTACAGCTTTTAGATTAAATACTTACGAAGATAGATTTGATGTAATTCTTCACGAAGAATGGTTAAATCAATTAGGAGGTTCAATAGCTAGTATTTTCCAAGATGGTCGAGTTCTCAAAATGAACATCACACACAAGATTCCAGAAACTACTGAAATTATTTCTCAAATTCCTTCCACAAAACCAGTTACCTCTACAGAAATTCTCTCAAGTGTCATCTCAATAATTTCTGAGACAACAGGTTATGAACCTAATCTAGTCGAAGCAGAAATGCATCTAGAAGAAGATTTGGGAATTGATACAGTTAAACAAGCTGAAATTTTTGGGATTCTCAGAGAAAAATGGAATTTGAGTTTAGATGATTCACTAAGTCTTGCTGAATTTACAACTCCGTTAAAAATTGCAGAATACATTCAGATGAATGCACAAAATGTAAAAATTTCTACAAGTGCTTCAACTAAAACAACATCTTCTAACAAATCAGATTTGGCAAACAAAATACGAGAAGTTATCTCGGAAACTACTGGATATGATCAAGATTTGATAGAATTTGATATGGATTTGGAAGAGGATTTAGGTATAGATACAATTAAACAAGCAGAGATTTTTGGAGATATAAGAGAAATATTTGATCTCCCAATAGATGATACTGTTAGTCTAGCTGAATTTCGTACTATAACTGATATTACCAACTATGTAGTAGAAACTATCGGTGATAATCAGCAGATTGAAGTAATATCTGATGAGAAATCTGTAGAAAAAACTGAAGTTAAAGAAGAAGAACAGGATGAAGATTCGGTAAGAGTAGATAGGTTGATAACACTACCAAAACCTCTAGACAAACATATTGCAGAGAAAATCAAAATAAAAGAGACCTCTGCTCTTATAATAAACATTAATTCATCATTACAGAAAGAGCTTTCTGCAGAATTAGAAAACAAATTTGCTTCTATTAAAAGTTTTGATTTACTAAAAGAACAAATTTCCACATTTGAAGGGAATCAGTTTGGTTTTTACATAGTTTTAGTTCCTGATTTCAGAGAAAAACAAGGACAAGAAGATCAAGAGATTTACAGGCAATTATTCTCTCTCTTTCAACAGCTTGAACTCGATACTAACAAGAAAATTCTTGCTATTTCGAATGAGAATTTCTTTGGTCATATTGACTCTGCTAATCCTATTTCTGGAGGTATCTCTGGATTCATTAAAACACTTGGTATTGAATTTGAAATGAAGTATAAACATGTCTATTCTGATAAAGTTCCAGAAATCGTTCAAGAGTTAGAATTTTGGGATGATAGTTCAGAAATTGCTTATTACAAGAAAAATCGTTTCGCTTTATCAAATCTTAACATTAGTAAATCGCTCACTCAGTCTTCTAAAATTGATATAAAAGAAAATGATTTGTTATTAGTATCAGGTGGAGGACGAGGAATTACCTATAAATGTCTTGAATCTTTGAGTTCTATTATTAAACCTAAAGTAGCTATCTTAGGTCTTGAAGATATTTCTGAAATAACACCTGAAATGTTAATTTGGTCAGAAAGTGATTTGGTTAGAAGAAAAGAAGAACTTATAGAACAAATGAAAGAAACAGAAGAGAAGTTAACTCCAGTTTTAATTGAGAAACAATGGAGTAAATTCCTCTTCAATCTCGAAGTTTATCGTAATTTAGAGAAACTTAGAAAAATGAAAATACAAGTAGAATATAGAAGTGTAGATGTTACAAAAAAAGAGGCTGTTGAAAACGCTATAAAGGATGTTGAAAAGCATTTTAACACTTCAATCACACACATCGTACACGGTGCTGGACTTGAAGAATCAAAGTCTTTTAAAAAGAAGAACATAGATTTTTCAAATCTCATTGTTGCTGTAAAAGTTCAAGGTATTTGGAACATTCTTAACTCAATAAACATGAATAAACTCAAGCGTGTTATCTGTTTTACTTCTATTGCTGGAAGATATGGTAACCGAGGTCAAGTTGATTATTCTTTTGCAAATGGTTATCTTGCAAGATTATGTTGGATGTTAAATCAAAAAGGAATATCATCTCTTGCATGTGATTGGTCAGCTTGGGGAGGTGTGGGTATGGCAACTCGTGGATCTATAATGGATATTCTAACTTCTCAAGGAATTCATCCAATCTCATTAGAGCAAGGAACTGATATTTTTGTAAGATTATTCCTTAACACAATAGGAAGCGAAGTCATTGTTTCTTGTGGTTTGGGACCGTTTGAACAAATGAATGAAGTTAAGGCAAAATTAAATGAAAATCAATACCCAATGTTAGAAAGTTATGAGTATGCGAATTCAGAGTTCCAAGTAAAGAAAACTCTCTCTGTTACTACTGATTTATATCTACGAGATCATCAGATACAGCAGACTCCTATCTTTCCAGCTGTAATGGGAATCGAAATGTTTGCAGAGTGTATTGATTTCATAAATAAGACAAAACCAACTGCTTTCAGTGATCTTGAGTTCAACACTGCTTTGAAGATTCATCCAGATAAATCAAAAGAAATCAAAGTTCTGTATAAACCAGAGACCGAAGAATTATTTCTTAAATCAGAATTTGTAGCAAAAATAATTCCAAGTAACAAAAGAGAAATCGAACACTTCAAAGGTAAAGTTGCACATATTACTAAAACAAACAAATCTAAACCTACCTCTTCAGAAATACGAGACTCGAATATTGATTTATTGTCAAAAGAAGATATTTATTCCTTCTTCTTCCATGGTAAAAGCTTTCAGGTGTTAGAATGTTTAAAGGAACTAAATGGAAGCCAAGCTATAACAAAAATAAAATTATCCAAGAGTAAACTTTTTTCAAATACAAAAAATAAAACTCTTCTGAATCCTCTTGCAATAGAAGCAGCTTTACAAACATCAGGATTATACGATTATATCGTCAATAATAAAACATCACTTCCTTCACGAATAGATTATTTGAAAATATACAATACAAAGAAACCAAAATATATTGTTTCTAAATTCAGAGAAATAACAAACACTCATAGTATTTTTGATGTAGAAGTTTTAGACCAGAGTAGCAAAATTATCTTATCTATATCTGGTTTAAGTATGATTCATACACAATTCTCCTTTAATGAGACTTCAAAATTACAGGAAAAGTTGGAATCAACACTACAATATTGGAATATATCTAATTCTTTGAGTAGTGAAAATTTCAGAATAATTCCAGTAAGTGTTGTATCTACTTTCTCTCAAGGAGATAAATCAATTATATCTGCATATCTGACAGAAAATGAAAAGACCAAATATGATGAAATTAAAAATCCTAAAAGAAAAACAGAATATCTTTCTGGAATAATAGCTTCTAAGGAGCTATACTCTAAATTGCAAAACAAAAGCTTCAAATTAAAGAATATTGAAATCAGAAAGGAAAAGAAAGGTCAACCTTATTTCTTTGATCTTAAATCAAAGAAAAGAAGTGATTTACATTTATCAATTACTCATTCAGGTGATTTTGCTATTGCAGCAATTGATAAAACACCTATAGGAGTTGATTTAGAGCAAATTGAAGAAAGAAGTGAATCTTTCTATAAAGAAGCTTTTACTGAAAAAGAAAGGAATGAAATTTCTTTAAATGCAGAAAAAGGAACAATTTATTGGACTATCAAAGAAGCGATAACTAAAGCTTTAGGAGAAGGCTTGCATCTGAACCTTCATGATATTGAAATATCAGAAAATCAAGAAAAATCTTCATACACAATTGGTTTCTCTTCAAAGATTGCTGAAACAGTCCCTTATAGTCCTGAAGAATTTGAGATTACAAATAAAAGTTTCCAGAATTATACTATAAGTTACTGCCAGATAAAGAAGGAGGAAACTAAATGAAAATAGAGCCTACTGATATAAATTTCAGACAAGAAACTATTAATGGTGTTTTATATCTCCCAGAGACTATAAAATCTGCACCATTAGTTGTTCATTTAAATGGTATGCCAGGATTGGAACCAGAGAAGGAAG
Source organism: uncultured archaeon (assembly GCA_964549075.1). GTDB lineage: Archaea > Asgardarchaeota > Heimdallarchaeia > Heimdallarchaeales > Heimdallarchaeaceae > UBA460. Next base: position 5,022 of record CAZJUB010000052.1, read on the forward strand.
GCGAAAGATATGCTGAAGATTTAGTAAGTAATGGAATTGCCTATTATGCATTTGATTATACAGGTGTAAGAAATAGTACTGGGGTGTTTGGATATTATTATTCACAAGAGAATATCAGTAAGATTCTATCTTATTTAGTCCATCACTCAAAAATAGAACCAACAAAAATAGCAATTCTTGGAGAAAGCTTTGGGGGAGCTATGGGAATATCTCATACTGCAAGAGATAAAAGAATAAAATGTCTAGCAGTCAGATCTCCTGTATATGATACAGATAAAGTTGCAAAATTGAAAATATTCGATGGACTATCGCAATTGTGGAAAAGAAGCAAACAAATGAGGTTTCCTGAAGTAAATTTAAAAAAATGGTTTCTACAACAAACTTCTCAGTATAATCCAGCAAAGCTTATTCAGAGTATACACTGTCCTATTAGAGTAATTACTGGAACAAAAGATGAGATTCTTTCTGTGGATCAAATCAAAAAACTCTATAGCCAACTACCTGCTGATACTGAAAAAGAACTTAAAATAATTGAGAATGCTGACCACAATTTTTCAGATCTTAAACACTTTGAAATTATGAAAAAATATGTTGTCCAATTCTTTAAAGAATCACTCATCGCAGCTTAAGACTGTATGATGAGTAATTTTTGATCCTGTTCAACATTATCATTTTCTTTTACTTCAATTTGGACAATTTCTCCATCATCAGGTGCAAATATCCTATTCCGCATTTTCATTGCTTCAAGAATAAGAAGTTCTTGATCTTTGGACACACTTTGACCTTGTTTGACAAGTATTTTTGTTATTTTACCAGGTATAGGAGCTATAACTTTGATCTCACGTTTAGCAATTTCTGAAGACTTCTTACTCAAAACTGGAATATATGGTTTAATTGTAAATTCTGTTTTTTCTCCATCTATTAAGAATTCATCATTTGATATCTCTATAGTAAATCTTGTACCATCAACATCAACTTTATAGATAGCATTTATCCCTTGTTTTATTTCTGCAGTAAAAAGCTCCCCATCAACATTAATGTCACCGTTAGAGAGTAACTCAATAATGTAATCTCTATCTTTGAATCTAACCTTTTTCTTTGTCATAGGTGGCACCTTTAAAGATAACCTTTTTGTTGTTCAAATTTACTCTGTTCTCGCCACCTATTGAAATTTTCTGGTTTATCATGCACGACCAAAATATCATTTTCTTGTGATTCTTTGTGAGTAGAATATGCTTTAAACAAAGCTACTAGTCTCAGTTTTTCGTAATGGTTGAGAATCTCATTAATTTTATTGTGTTTTAGAAATTCTGTTGTAATTTTTCTTTTCAAAAATTCTGGTGTCTCTATTATAGCTTTGTGGAGTGATATATTTGTTATTAATCCAGAAATCGCTAATTCATTCAATGCTAATTTTGATTTTTGAATTGCATCTTGTCGATTCTCTCCTTTAACTATAAGCTTACCAACTAAAGAATCATATTGATTTGGTAAAATATAATTAGGATAAACAAAAGTATCAAATCTCACTTCATTCCCACCAGGTATATTCACCCCTGATATCTTTCCTGATTGGGGGTAGAAAGCTTTCAAAGGATCTTCTGCGTTTATTCTGAACTCAAAAGCATGACCAGAGAACTTTATGTCTTTCTGAGTATAAGTTAATTCTTCATTATTTGCAATCTTAAGTTGTTGAACGACGATATCTATCCCCGTAATCATTTCTGAAACGGGATGTTCAACTTGAATTCTTGGATTTATTTCATTGAAATAGAGTTTATTATTTTTCCAAAGAAATTCAGCTGTTCCAGCATTTCTATAAGAGATATTTTTTGCTAAATTACAGATTTTTTCTCCTAAAATTTCTCTCTTTCTGGCTGTAATAAAGGATGGTGCTTCTTCAATGATTTTCTGATGTATTCTTTGTATCGAGCATTCACGATCGCCTAAATGGATAACATTTCCGTAATTATCAGCAAGAAATTGAATCTCGATGTGCCTTGGAGATTGAATGAATTTTTCAATAAACACTTCTTTTCTCCCAAAGAATTTTTTAGCAATAGATTGACATCCCATTAAACTGATTTCTAAACTCTCTGGATTTTCAACAATTTCCATTCCTCTACCCCCTCCACCAAATGCTGCCTTTATTATAATAGGATATCCAATTTTTAATGCGATTTTTTCTGCTTCTTCAACAGAATCTATATACCCAAGAGAACCTGGAACTGTTTGAATGCCCACTTCTCTTGCCATTTGTTTAGCTTCAATTTTATCTCCAAGTTTTTTAATCACCGAAGGTGAAGGTCCAATGAAAATCATTCCATTTTTTTCTACTTCATCAGCAAAAATTGCACTTTCACTTAAAAATCCATAACCTGGATGAATAGCATCAGTATTAGACTCTGTTGCAATATTGATTATCTTTTCTGTGTTTAAGTAAGTATCTTCAACAGAACCATTTCCTAAACAATAAGCTTCATCTGCCATTCTTACATGAAGAGCAGAAGAATCTGTATCAGAAAAAATAGCTACAGTTTTGAAATCAAGTAATCTACAAGCTCTAATAATTCGAATTGCTATTTCACCACGATTTGCAATAAGAACTGTAGAGAGCATGGACAATATTTACTTGGGCATTTATTTAAAGGCTTTTTTATTTTATATCAGCAAAATATCTTAGAACTTGTAAAACCGAAGAATCTTAATCGAGAAATGATATTGATTTGTCTGTAGTAACCGACAAGGCATCTAACATATATGACCATCTTTTACTAAGTTTTTCAAAAGCATTTTCAGATTGATTATCAAAAGTCTTGTTCTCTTCAAGTTGAAGGTTGAATAAATGAAGTATTTTCTCTTTCTTGTCAAAACTAGCTTCTACCCTTCCAAAAAAATGCCCTTCATAAAGTAGAGGAAGGACATAGTATCCCCATTTACGATCTTTAGGTATTTTGTAAACTTCCCAAACATATTCAAAATCGAAAATTTTCTGTGCAAATTCTCGATCCCAAATTAATGGATCTAGAGGAGCAATTGCTTTCATTTCTTGGTCAATATTCTGGTGGAGATAATTTTCCCAGTTAGCTGGTACCGCACAGTAAATGTTCGTGTCTTCAATATTAACAATTCTCGGACTTTCAGGATCATCATTTTTTTCAAACCATTTTGGTGATAATCTTTTTCTTTTCCCCAAAACCAGTCCTTTGCTCTTAGACCAAGTTATTTTTCCTAAATTAATTAAAGGATAGGATTTTTGTTTGATAAGAAATTTTTGATAGTAAATCTCCTCATCATTAAGGTTGCTTTCATTCAAAAAAGATGAATCAAAAAAATCCTCTACAAGTCCATAAGTTTTTCTCCAGTATTCATCTCTGTCATGGATAGCAACTTTACCTAAAAGCCATAATAACTCAAGTGACATCCCAGCTAAATTACTTGTTTTCCAAAAAGATAAATCAGGTTTAATTTTAGCTAATTCTTTAAGATCAGCTGCTTTTGATGGACCATTGGTTCTAAGAAAATTTATTGTCTTCTCTAAGAAATCTGACATTTTTTCCTCTATCTTGTCGATTCTAGTTTGATAATATTTGTGTAAATATTTCTTTTTCATTTGAGGAAGAAATATAGGAAAATAATCTTTTGAAATTGCCTTTAAATTAGGAAAATAACATTCAAAAACTTCTCGTTGAGGATATGCTAGTTTCTGAAAAAGATTAATTTTATATTTAGTCATTCTGGATAAGAAAAATAAATCATGATTTCGTCCAGCTGGATTCAAAGGATCTAGTTGAACTGAAGCTTGTTCATGAAAAACCTTCATAGTATCTTTTTCATCTTGACCATGCCATTGATGAAGGTGTGTTCCTACAATTGCAATCTTTTGGAGTTCTTCTTTTGATACTTCAGTAACAAGTTCATCAAACATTTCTTCCACATCAGAATATCAATGATTAGTTTTTGATAAATTTTTGAGTATAAAAAATAAATGAAAGAAAAGATATTAATTTTGAGTAGATATATTAATACCTTTTACTTTTATCTTTGGTGTTCTCATAAATCCATTGGAACATTCTAATTCTTTGGTCATTCCAGTTATGTTCATCAATAATCCTAGGATATTTCCACCAATTGTAACGTTGACAAGAGGTGTGGTTAGTTCTCCATTCTCTATTAATTGAGCACCTTTAGCGACACCACTGAAAATACCATTTTCAGCTCTGAAGGAACCTGAAAAATATTCAAATGTGATACCTGTTTTAATATCTTCTAGAAGCTCTTCATAGGTTTGATCTCCTCCACGAATTATTGGCGCATTCGGAAATATGTTACTAGGAGGATTCATAAAACGAGGACCTCCAAGAGATCTCCAAGAATTACCTGTTGATGTAGCATTCATTTTACTTGCCCTTAATTCATCAAAAAGGAAATTTTCTAGAATACCGTCTTTAATTATTGATGTTTGTTTTGTAGCTGTACCTTCATCATCAAATGATCTAGCACCTCCACCTATATCAGAATTGAGAGAATCATCAACCATACTGAATTCTTGAATTGCCACTGTATCTGCTAATTTGTCTTTCCACATGGAGCGTTGTTGGAGAACATTATGAGCGGCGATAGCTTGAAAAATTACAATTCCTATAGGATTGAACATACTATCTTTTTGGAATACAACTGTATCCGATTCTATTTTGGAAGGAGCGATCGCAGATATATTTCGAACAGCTCTTTGAGTGAGTTCTTTTCCAAATTTGGTTAAGTCAACACTTTTTGGATCATGGGTGAAGAAGTCATCAAATACAAACGATCCTACTTTTTCACCTTCCCTTGGAACAACAAAAAAGCCACCAGCATAGTTATTAGATTTCTCAAATGCTTCTACTCCTTGGGAATTAACTATTCCATACCATTCTTCTTGTTTTGTTAAACTACTCAAATTAGTCCTAACATCAACAGTCGCCTCTATCATTGGTGTTAAGATAGTTTTAGCATCTTCTATTAACTCGTCAATTGTAAGATTTGCAACTGAGGAAGTATAAATGCCAGAAATTTGTTTATATTTAGATGGTTTAGGTAATCTCAATCCCGGATTAGAAGGCGCTACAGAAGCAATACCCAGCGCATCATCAGCTGTTGCTTTTAGCGATTCTAAATCACTTTTGTTACAATAAGAGAATCCTTCTGAGTCACCTTTTATAATTCTAATTGAAAAACCTAGTTCTTCCTTCAATCTTTCATTTGCTATTGATTGACCTTCTGTCATAACTTGAGTTAAAGAATTCATAAATGAAAATACTTCAACAGCATCTGCTTTCTTTGAAAGAGCATAATCTACTGTTTTATGAGATAGTGAAAGCATCTCTTCTTTTGAAATTTCTGTTGTCATCTTAATTACCTCCAGCTAACATAGCTTTAACAGCTAGAAAAGGACCACCTGCATCGACTTTTGCTGGTTGTTCTTTACCACAAAAACCTGCTCCTAAATTTGTATCAAAATTATTACCAATTCCAATAACGTTACTTAAAACCTCAAACGCATTTCCAGTAAGAACAGGATTTTGGTATAATTCTTCTGTTAATTCTCCATTTTTGATGGCATAGCATTCAACAGCACCAAACATAAATTCACTTGAGCTGTCAGCTTGACCATTTTGTAATGAACATAGGAAGAATCCTTCGCCAATAGCTTCATATAATTCTTCAAGACTCATATCTCCCGCTTCTATGTAGGTATTTCTCATTCGAACTATAGGTTCATCTCTGAAAGTATATGCTCGAGCATTTCCTGTAGCTTCGACACCTAATTCAGCTGCGAAAGCTCTATTTGTCATATAGCTATTCATTATACCTTCTTTAATGATGTAAGTTTTCTTTCCTTTCACACCTTCATCATCGAAAGGAAGCCATCCTGAACCTTCCCAATTTGATCCTTTCAAAGTAGGTGAATCAACTAAACTGATTCTTTCATCACATACTTTTTGTCCAAGTTTGCCTTTAGTAAATGATCCTGCTTGAACTAAATCAGCCTCTGCTGTGTGTCCAACTGCTTCATGAGCAAGAACACCAACTAATTGATGATCCAGTAACAAACTAGCTACCCCACTAGGAGGAAGTGAGGCTTTAACTAACCTAGTTGCCTTATCAGCACTCTCATCCATTATCTGACTAAGAGGATGCAAATCAAAGAATTCTGCACCACAAGTGTGAGACCAAGAAGTATAGCCACTAGCCATTTTTCCTTCTTCAATAGCTACACAGTACGCAATAACTGTTGGTTTCATGTCTTCCCATTCTACACGTGTCCCTTCATTGGTTACAACCATTCTCTTATCGATAACTTCATTATAGTTGATCATATAACTTTTAACAAATTCATAATCTTTAACGACCTTTGTAGAGTCTATAAGTTTCTGAATTTTTTCTTCAACGGAAATATCTTTCAAATGTATCTTTCGAGGAGAGATAGCTTCATCTTCAATAATATCAACTTCAGCTAAAGATATTTTAGAATCTTTATGAGAAGCAGAGCCTTGAGCCATTTTAACAGCATTTTTAACAGATTTAAAAATACTTTCTTGATCAGTTTTACTTGTAGCAGCTAAACCCCAGCTTCCATCAACCAAAACTCTTGTACATATACCTTCTCTGGAGCCAGTTGTGCTAATTAACTCTCCATCCCTATACATGAAATTAGCAAGGTATTTGTCTTGGTAACGAAATTCGACATAGTCAGCACCAAGTTTTTCACCTTCATCTAATCCTTTTACTAATAGATCTTGATTATAGAAATCCATTAACTCACCTATTTTCTTAAAAACAAAAAGAATTAATAAAGACACTGGTCAGGAGTGACCATCAAATTGAGATTGAATTAAACATTCTTGATCGTGAGAAACTTTATTTCTTTTTCAAGGGATTTCATGAAGTTAGAAACATATCTAATTTTGTTTGTCTCTTATTATAATCATACATTTTTGATTTGTTCTTCCAGTATTTGACAGGATATTGAAAATAGCTTGAAAGAAGATTAAAAGCTTGGTCGATTGAATCAGCAGTAATATAATTCTTCTTCATTGCTCCTCTAACACCTACTCTAATAACCCATACACCTAATGGGAATCGATATTCATCTGAGATTTCTCGAAGCACAATTACTTGCGCTTGTCTTTGAATTTTGAGTAAATATTCTGTTACTGCTAAGCGAGCTGCATAATATGCTCCTGTAACATTAGACGCATATTCTGTTCGACCGTCATACCATTCATAATCACCCATTCCAATATCGATATTACTCGGATTCATGAAAGCTCCTTTAAACCAAACTTCGACCATCTCATAAGACCAAACACTAGGTACTAAAATGATGACAAATCTATTCCCAAAGAAAACATTTGAGAAAATTCTTATTTCTCCTAATTCTTGGAATTTTTTTGTTTTTTCCGCATTTTGTTTTGAAATTATATCATCTACTGCTGTTATACTCCATCTCGTTGGAACTAGTTTTCTGTTTTCCTTTTTTCCAAGCATTCCAGCTGAAAAAACTCGAGTAATTGTATAAACATCAATTTTATCTTTACTTAGAGTTTTAACAGCATCAGTCGCAATTAAATCTGTATCATAATAAGACTTCTCTATAACATTTATAGGTGTTTGATTTTCAGTTAAATCTATTTTCTTAATTGGAGCTATAGGGCCATATGGAGCCATTCTCTCATCTAAAGAAATCCTGGGAATTATCTTTTTCTCAAGTGTGACTTCTACATCGACTGCTTTCTTACCAAGCAGCATTTCATGACTTTTTTGAATAATATCAGAATCCAGTGGATGTTTCACATTGATCTTTGATCGTGTTCTAAGAAGTGAAATTCTCATTTTTACTATGTCTTCTTGAGTTTTCTTGATCCAATTATCTGCATTGTCGATATAATCAGAACCTAATCTATCAACTGTTAACATCGGTCCTGCATTTATTTGTGGATATCCTGACCATCCTACGAAGAATGCTGGTGGAGTAAAAGAATCATCAAGATTTTCTATTTTAGGCTGGTCAATTGAATACTTTCTAGACCATTGTTGTAATAATGGACAGTTCCTTCTCCCACATAACATTCTAGATGTCTTACAGACTACACATAATTCGAAATTTATGGGTGAATCCTCAGACATAATATCAAGTTATTCATCACTTTTTCATATTAAAAGCTGGTGTTGAGTTAATAATATCTTTGAAAAAAGGAAAATCTTTTTTATATCGCGTTAGTTAACTGTTTAAAATGAGCTACCTTGAAGACGAAATAGATAAAGATAATAAACTAGTAAAAGCAGTAGAAAATGGTGGTTTTGGATTAAAACTACTCTTTTTAGGATTAGCTCAAACTGGAAAATCCTCAATCATTCAGGTAATTTTTGAAGATAAACCTCCTGAAACAACTAAGAAAATTCAAGCAACGATAGGAGTCAGAAGAAAATTACTCGAATTTTCAAATTTGTCTCTAAATGTATATGATGTTGGAGGACAAATAACCTATCTAGAAGAAGCTTTTATCGATCTCAGAGAAAGTATCTTCTCCCATATAAAAACTATGTTTTTTGTTGTTGATATGTCCAAATTAAATGAATTTAATACAGCTAAACTGTATTTCGATAGGGCAATTAAGAATTTAAGTGAATATAGTCCAGAAGCACGATTACACGTATTAGCTCACAAAAGCGATTTAATTCCTAAAGAACAAAGAACCAAAGCAATTGATCTTATTGCTGAGTTGTTCGAATTGGATCTTTATCCTAATGTTGAAATTCATGAAACCTCTATTTATGAACCTACACTATTCAGCGCTATTGAACATGCAATAAAATAAAATTCAGCTTTTCTGTTTGATTGAAGAAAAAAATATGACCAATGTGAATTTTAAAATATAGATTTTAAGTAACAGAATATTATATGATAAACAAACCGATATATCCAATAACGTTTTTAAGAACTAATAATCTTCAAATAACTAGACTTTTTTATGAGAAAATCATGAATTTTCCTGTAGCTTTGGAACAAAGTGGTTGTGTAATTTTCAGAATAGGTAATTTTGGTTATTGGGGTTTTTGTGAGACAGAAGAAGAGATTATTGGACCAGAGAAAGTGTGTTTAACTGTTGTTGTAGAAGAGAGAGAAGAAGTAGAAGAGTGGCACAAGTATCTTATGGAGAATAATGTGAAACTCAAGAGAGTACCTCAAATCTCTTCACTATATAAAATCTATAATAGTTTCTATTTTGATCCAAATGGATATGTGTTAGAAATTCAAGCATTTGATCAAGATAGCAGACCGATTGGTCACGATGTTTTTCTAAAGAAAAGTGAGAGTGATAATTAATGAAGAGAGTTACAGGATTAGGAGGAGTTTTTTTCAAATCTACAAATCCCGAAAAGCTAAAGGAATGGTATATAAAGCATTTAGGAGTCCCTCTAGTTCAAGAAGAAACTGGTTCTTATGTTATATTTGATTGGCAAAAACAAGTTAAATTAGAAAAAAATGGTTATACCCTTTGGGGTCCGTTTAAAGAAGAGACAAAATATTTTGAACCTAGTAATAAGTCGTTTATGTTCAATTTTACAGTAGATAATCTTGAAGAACTTCTTAAAATCCTTCAAAAAGAAGGAATCCAACTTATTGATAAAATAGAAGAAAATGAACAAGGCAAATTTGGTTGGATTTTAGATCCTGAAGGAAACAAAATCGAATTATGGGAACCTGCAAAAAAGTAAACTTATTACATGTTTTTTGGAATAGATTTAAAATAGTTCTTTCTTCTTTTAGCTAAAGGTGTCTATATGACTATTAAGGAATTCAAATACGATGTTCCTATTCTAGATAAAGGATATGCAAATAAATCTCTCTACATTAACCTTGATACTTATGAAATCAAGATTGAAGATGTAACAAAAGAGATGAAAGAGAAATTCATTGGTGGTAAAGGTTTCGACCTTTACATGATGTGGAAATATTTGCCCAAAGAGAAAAAAACTAACTGGGATGACACAGAAAATGTGCTTTGTATTGCAAGTGGAGCTCTAGGTGGTACAACAAACTTTCCAGGTTCAGGAAAGAGTATCGTAACATCTGTTTCACCTTTAACTGGTTTAATCATTGATTCTAACGTTGGAGGATATTTTGGTCCTTTCTTAAAATATGCAGGATTTGATGTTCTTACGATTCAAGGAAAATCTGAGAAAGAAATATATATTTACATTGATGGCGAAGAAGGAAAAATAATAATTGAAGATGCAGAAGAACTTCCCTCAGAAACCTACCAACTAGGTACCATTCTAACAAACAAATATTGTGGAGAAGAAAGGTATAAAAGAGATGTTTCTGTTGTTTCTGCTGGTCCTGGAGCTGAAAACACTCGTTGGGGTTGTCTTAACTTCAGTTGGTTTGATCCTCGAAGAGGTTATACTAGGTATAAACAGGCTGGTCGAGGAGGAACAGGTACTGTTTTTAGAAATAAAAAACTCAAAGCACTAGTTGTCAAGAAGTTAGAGGTTATAACCAAAGGTAATAATCCAGCTGAACCAGAAATATTGAAAGAAATAGGTAAGAAACACACTCAGGAAATGGTAAAACTTGACCCAAAACAAAACGAAATGAGGATGATAGGTACAACTCATTTGATTCCTATTATGAATGATCATGATCTTTTACCAACTAAAAATTTCAAATACGGAAGTGATCCCCAGGCTGATAAGATAGGATCTGAAGTATATCGACAATTATTTGAAAAAGGTCCAGATCCTTGTTGGAAAGGATGTGCTGTGGCATGTACTCACGGTGTAAAGGAATTTGTACCCAAAACTGGTCCTTACAAAGGACAAAAGGTGTCAGTTGATGGACCTGAATACGAAACAATTGCTGGGGTTGGATCAAACTGGTACGTATGGGATCCTGATGCAGTAATTGAAACAAATTTCTATTGCGATAATTATGGTTTAGATACAATTTCTGTTGGCACTGGAATCGCTTTCGCTATGGAGTGTTATGAATATGGAATCTTAGACAAGGAAAAAACAGGTGGCCTTGAATTAAATTGGGGAAATCATGCTGCTGCAATGGAGTTAATTCATCAGATGGCTAGAGGTGAAGGTTTTGGTATTATTGTTGGTCAAGGCGTTCGTAGAATGAAAAAATATTTCGCGAAGGAATTTGGTGCTGATATTAATTTACTAAACGATATAGGTATGGAATCCAAAGGATTAGAATTTAGTGAATATATGACAAAAGAAAGTTTAGCTCAACAAGGTGGGTATGGTTTTACACTCAAAGGTGCTCAACATGATGAAGCTTGGCTGATTTTTGAAGATATGGTACGAGGAAATTTACCTACTTTTGAGATAAAAGCTGAAGCTTTACATTGGTTCCCAATGTGGAGAACTTCATTTAGTTTACTTGGTTTATGCAAACTTCCTTGGAATGACATCGTACCTGAAGATAACAGAGAATATGCTACAGGAAAAATTAGAAAAGATGGAATGTATGTTCCTGATGATTTAGCAGATCCAGCGAAGATTCCAGAACATGTTCAGAATTATGTTACATACTATAGAGCTGTGACAGGAAACAAAATAGATTCTGTTGAATATATACGAATGAGCGAGAGAGTCTATAACTTCCAAAGAACACTGAATCTTATGTTGATTCCTGAAAATGTTAGCTATCGCGAATTAGACTCCTTACCTTATAGGGCTATGGGTCCAGTAACACAAGAGGAATATCTCTCACGAGAAAATGAGTACTATCTCAAAGAATTGAAAAAAGATATCGGTCTTAATCCTGAAGGAATGAGTGTTAAGGAAAAAATGGCTGCTATACGAAAACACCGTGAAGAATCATATGAAAAGCTCAAAGATGCTGTTTATGAACGAAGAGGATGGACTAAAAACGGTGTACCAACAATAAAGAAAATGAAAGAATTAGGAATGAATTTTCCAGAAATCATAGATTTATTAAGTAAACATCAATAGCTTAATTCTTCTAATTTTCTTTTTTTTTGATGCACTTTTTTTGATTCAATTACTTTGATTACACAGACAATTTCTTGATCTTACTTTTGCAGTTTTTGATTGTAGTTTATTATTTGGTAAAGGAATAGTAGAATCTTTCTTGTGGTTTGTAGATGAATTAGAAATGAAGAAAAATACCTAGTTTCTATATTCTTTTTTACTTGTTTTTTGAAAATTACTTATGCTATTTGTACTAGGACAATCCTAAATGTTAAATACCTCGTTCATATTATTATTTGAACAGAACTGACGTGGGGTTCAAAAACAGAATACGTTCAGATTCTGTTACTCTCATGAAAGGGGTCAGAAAATGAGCATGTTTGCATCTTTATTTTCGAGAACAAAACAAGAGAAAAAAGCTAAAGTTTTAATTCTTGGTTTAGCAGCAGCTGGTAAGACTACATTAACTAAATATTTACGATATGGAGAATATGTTGCTGATACAATGCCAACAATAGGGCAAAATGTGGATTCTCTTGAATATGAAGGATGGAGGATAACAACCATTGATGTAGCAGGGCAACAAGACTTTAGGTTTCTATGGGATGCACATTATCCTGGAACTTCAGCAGTGATTTTTGTTATAGACGCAGCTGATATAGAAGCACTTCCCGAAGCTCGAGATATTCTAAAGAAACACGTTTTTAATAATCCTCAATTATCAGATGTTCCAGTTTTAATTATTGCAAACAAACAAGATTTAGCAGGAGCTGTAGAAGCACCATTACTTATACAACTTCTTGGCTTGCATTTAGAAATGACTGATAGAACTTTTGCTGTCTTTGATGCAAGTATTCTTTATGGAAGTGGAGTTGTAGAAGCATTTTCTTGGGTAGTAAATCAGTTAGAATTGAAGAAAAATTAATCCTACTCTAAAATTTTTTTCCTTTTATTTCATATAGATTTATTAAGGCATAGAGAGAAAAATAATCTAAATAAATCTGTGATTTTATGTTCAGTAGTAAGTTAAGTAACAGTGAGAAATTATCATATGCCTTTGTTGTGTTTCTAATATCTGGGTTGTTGGTAGCTACCTGTTGTGTAACAGCTCAAAAACAGTCACCATCATTCTGTCTCCCTTCTCTTTTAAAAATAGAAAATATTGATAATAATAGTCAAGTTGAGCTTTCACAAGATTTGACTGATGCAATAGAAATGAGAAGTTTAATTCTATCAATTATTCTTGGACAATATGCTAAGTATAATTTAGTGGGTATGACTTATTCTGTTGTTAAAGATGGTACTTTATTAGTCTCTGGAGGATATGGTTCAAGCAATATTACAGCATCAACACTAGTTGATCCTAACAATACCTTATTTCGAGTTGGATCCATTTCTAAGACATTTATAGCTATTTCAATATTGCAGTTGATGGAGGATGGTTTAATTGATCTAGATGCAGATGTTAATACTTACTTAACTTCTTTTAAGATA
>CAZJUB010000053.1:0-15156 GCA_964549075.1 uncultured archaeon
TAATTATCTTGCACCAGAGTTTAAAAAAGCATCAAGAATTTCTGAAGAACTGAAGTCTTATGTAAATAACAAATAGCTTTGGATTCAACTAATTCCCCTCTTCTATCTTTTTTAATTGTTTTTTTCTATCATAGAATTTTGCAAAAGAATCAACAAAGAATTTCAGTGCATCGCGATTCAAACCATATTGCAAGAATTGATAATTCTGAACTTCAAGAGACATTATCTTCTCAAATTTTTCTAATTCTATAAGTCCAGAATATTTTTCTGTTGCTTTGTTTAAGCAATCAAGAAATTCTGAATCAGTTAAGTTATTTAATTTCCAGAGAATTAAGCATCTACTTAAGAAAAGGCTTAGTTCATCGATATTTTTTATTGGTTGATTATAGTTCACAGCAAATTGGTGAAATGCCATTGACATAATTTTCAACATTTCTATAATTTCGATTGACAGTTTTGGTAAAGAACCCAAGGTTATAATCAATTCTTCAAAAGAATCTACTCCCCGTAATTGGTATTGTTCTAGAACATCTACAGCTCCTAAACATTCGGACTTGAACTCACATAGTTTTTGATAGAAAAAGGCAAGGTTTTTTTTATAAGAATTGGAAATATTTTTTCCTAGTGGTTGTTCTCTAACTAAATATAGTAGTCGATGAAGGATCCCACTTATGTAAATAAGAAGGTTCGAACTTTGATTGTCTTCAACCCAGATTTTTGGAAGGAAATCCAGCAATAATTTATATTCAATATGCAAATTAACATTCTCTACCAACATATCAGTAAGAAATGTACTAGAGATGTTGTCCATATTATCTTTTATTAGAGCAACAGAACTTGAGGAGAGACCATTCTTCAGGATATAATCATAAATTCTATCTTCTATTTCACTCATCAAATAATACAGAACAATCAATTCTTTTTATTATTACGAATGAACAAAAATTTTTCATTTAATACAAGGAAAAAATCACCAAAATGCTTTTTTAGTTAAGTTATATTTTTACATATGGATTTCTCTATCTTTATTACTACGATAGAGATAGGACCACCCTATGTTGGCCCTATGGCTGGACTTCGTAGATATGCATATTCTTTAGTTCAAGCCTTAGCTAACCAAAACATAGAAATCCACATTGCGACGACAACTAAACTTCCTTCTGACGATGAATTGATGAATCGTGAAAACATTAATTTCTATCTACTACCTGAGCAAATTTCAGCTAGAGGTGCTTACAGTACTTTGACTAATTTCAATGCTAGAAATCACCGAAAATTCTCTAAACAAGCTTTTGAAGTTTTTACAGAACTTAGTGGTGAACAAAAAATTTCTCTAATTCATGCTATGGAAGTTTCAGCACTTTCTTTTGCTATTGCAAAGAAAAAAGAGAAATTAAATATTCCTTTAATAGTATCAATTAATGGAGCAGTAACAACTGGCAATTTAAAATCCAGATTGTGGGTTAAACGACCATATACTAAATTACTCCGCAAAATAGTCAAGTATTGTGATCATATCATAACAAATTCCAAATCATTGTTAGATAAGATAAAACATCTTCCGAAAAGAACAGATGAAAAAGTCATTTTAGTTCATCATACTCTTAATTGTAAGAAATTCTCTCAAATTCCTAAGATTGAAGATACAGAAAACTTTAGAGACAAATACGATTTAACTCCAGATAAAACAATTATTTTGCTTCAAGGCCCTTATATTACACGTAAGTCACAATATGAAGTTGTTGACTATTTTCCTGAAATTCTTAAGAGACATCCAGATACAGATTTCTTGATTATTGGTAATGGACCTTTATTAAAAAACATCAAAGAAAAAGTCGTTGATTTGAAGATTGAAGAAGCTGTTAGAATTACAGGCTATATTAAAGATGAAGAGTTGATCTTAGCTTATCATGTCAGTAGTATTTTACTTTATCCAGCTAAAGAGGGGAGTTTTGGAACACCATTAATAGAAGCGATGGCTTCGGGTCTTCCTGTTATCGCCATGGATCGACCACCTATGAATGAAATGCTACCTCCTCAAAGTGGGTGGTTGTATCCTCCTAACAAAAGAGAGCAAATTGTTGATAAAGTATTGAAAATAGTTCAAAACAAAGAAATTATTGAGGAAACTATTTTTAAATCGCAAAATCATGCATTAAAAAATTATGATTATTCTGTCGTAGGTAAGAATCTTGTTAAAATTTATAAAAAAATTATCAAACAATTAGAATGAATAATACGAGAAAACTTTTTATTCTTTAATAAAATACCCTTAAATATTCTAACTGCACTAGTGTTAACGAAAGGTGTTTAATGAATGTCAAAAAAATATTTCTGTCCAAATTGTGGTTCTTCTATTGTTCCGGAGGACAAATTTTGTCTTAATTGCGGACACAAACTAATTGAAGATTCAGTTCCAGCCCCTAAAGCTCAAGTAGCACCAGCACCAGTACAATCTGGACCATATGTTCCGGCTCAACCAGCACCATATGCTCAACAAGTGCCTGTTGTTGTATCTCCAGCTAACTACATACAATATAAGGCTAGCATGATGGATAGATGTCTTGCTTTACTCATCGATAGTTTGATTTACAATTTCTGTCCACCTCTTTGGTGTTTCAGAGATGTTATTCCTGAAAGAGGTAAATCATTTGGTAAATCTATGATGAACATAAAAGTCGTGGATTATGATTCGGGTCAACCTATTACAGTAGGACAATCATGTGTTAGGACTCTATGTTTAGGGTTCTTATTTGGTATAGATTATATTGTTCCATTCTGTAATGATGAGGGGCGAAGAATTGGAGATTATCTAGCAGGCACAATTGTAATAGAAGATAGATAAAACTCTCTTCATATTTTTCTTTGATGATGAAAAAATGGCGACCACACTCCTTGCTCATATTCAAGAATTATTTAATCAACAGAAATATCGGGAGGTTTCTAGCCTAGTTAATTCGCAAATTGATAAAATAGAAAATTTGGAAGAGAAAAAACAGCTATTGTTACTCTCTGCAAAATCAAATTATTTGTTGAGTCAGAATAAACAGGCACTTGAAAACATTTTAGCCTGCAAACAAATAATAAATTGGAGTACCAGTACAGTTGAGGAAATTGTAGAAATTGATATTCAAAGAGCGAAGATATTAAGAAGACTTGGAGAGAAAGATAAATCTCTAAACATATATGATAAGATCCTCAAGGATTATCAAGATATTTTAAACGAAAATACAAAAGCAACTATTTTTAACAATTTAGGAAATCTTTACCTTGAAAAAGGAGCATTTGAACAAATCAAATAATAATTTGAACAATCTATACAAATTGATGAAAAAAATAAGAATGAACGAGGTTTAGCACAGAGTTTTTCAAGTTTAGGAGGTCTTTACTTCTATTTAGGTGAGTATAATCAAGCTATTGAGTATTATAACAAGAGTCTAAAGATTCGAGCAAAAAATAAAAACCTAATTGGAGAAGCAACCCTCTTATTTAACTTAGGGTCTACTTATGCAAACATGCTCAATGAAGAAAATGCTATTTCATATCTTAATAAAGCGGAGAAAATTTTTAATAAAATTGGACATAAAAAAGGAGAAAAAACGGTTTTAGATTCTAAAGCTCGAATGTTCTATAATCTAAAGAAGTATCCTTCAGTTATTAAGAATCTCGATTATTTAAGAGGAATTTTAAGCGAGAAGATTACACCTCAAAATCTACCTATGATTCTTTTATTGATTGAATCTTTGCTTAAGAGTGGTGATACTGCTGAAGCTAATGAAACCATAGATAAAACTTTGAAAGCCACTAAAACTTTCGATGATGAAACTAAAGGTAAGAATATTGCAGAGATAGCAAATTTAATGCATCTCAAAAGCCAATTCTGGTTTAAGAAGAATGAATATGATAAATCACTTGAAGTTCTAGAAGAACTTGAAAAATTAGCTATGTTTTTCAAAGATGATGAAAGTTTAATTGCTATTTATTTCTCTAAATCACAAGTTTTCTATACGATGGATGACTTAGAAAAATCTGAAGAATTAGCAAAAACTGGTTTGAAACTTGCAATCAAACATAAAAACCCTACTTTGTTTGCATACTTAGATCTATTATTTGGTATTAGCTGGAAACAATCTTCCTTTTCAAAATGCACGGAATATATTGAAGAATTAGTGGAATATGTTCAAACAAACCGAAAACCTATTCTTAACATTATTCTACGAGCCTTACAATTAGCTCAAAAAGATAAAATCAATAAAACCCACGAAAAAGAATTTGAAGTAATTTCTGAGGATTATCAACTTCTTTTACTCTATCAAGATTTACTAGCTGTGATTCATTCAGGAAAAATCGCAATTTCAAAAATAGAGAAGCTAATAAACAACATAAAACCTCTCAAAGATGCGAGTAAAGCTCAACTAACACCATACATTATATTAATACTAAATATGACACAAATCAAACAAGAGAAACTGGAAGAGATTCTACCTCTAATACAAAATAGTAACCAATTATACTCCTTATTCTCAAGAATATCGAGAAAACAAGTATTATTTGAGGATATACAAGATACCATAGAAAAGAAAAAAGCTCAGAAAACAATATCCTTCTACAATATGATGATAATCTTGGATATAATTTTTTATAGTATAATTTTTGGTTTTATTTCAAAAAAATATTTGCTTGAATTTGATTGGTCTACTAAAGTTAGATTAAACTCAAGAGAATTCATACAAATCAAGCAATCATTTCTGGTTAATATTCTCAAAGATGATGCACAAGACAATCAAAGTCTCTCTCAAGAGGTTATCTCCAACAAAAATGCTAATCAACTATTCAATCAAATATCGCAAAATATCTTAGATAAACAAGAAAATTTAGATTTTGAATCGAAAACATTAATACAAGGGATAATCGCAGATTTCGTAGTCAGAATTATATTCTTAATAAGCTCAGGTGAATTAAGTGGTACAAAAACCCAAAAAGCTGACCAGACGAGAAAAATGGATACTATCTCCTTATAGGTTAGCACACCATCCTCTTTGTTCAAAGTTTGAAGACCATGTTTACATTATCAAAGGAAAAAAGGTTTGCAGAGGATGCTTAAATTTGTATAGTGGAATGATTTTTGGTTTGATTCTAACCCCTATTGTAGTATTTGTTTTACATATAAATTTCTGGATAGCATTTATAGCCACAAATATCATGTTTATTTTTACACCAATGAGTGCTTTTCTTAATCCTCCTCGATGGTTCAAAGACGTCAGTAGATTTCTTCTTGGAGTTGCTATGATAAGTGCAGGATTGTCAATCATATTAGCTGTTGTTGCGTTAACTCAAGGAATGGATTGGGGTGCATTTGCTGTGATTCTAATCACCTTATTTGTTTATTTTTCAAGTAGAATATATTTTACAAGATTTAGAGATAGGAAGAATGAACAAGTTTGTAGAAATTGTGAGCAATTTTATCATCCTCGATGTGATGGGATGTTATCGGCAGTAGATAAAGCAAAAGGATTAGAGAGTTTAGAACGAGGAGATGCATTTAGCGAGCAGTAGATTTTTAACTATCCGCTTAATTTCAGCTTATAACGTCCAATTTAAAATAGATTCACAAAATTGAGGATTAAGTATGGATTACACTTTTACAAAAATTCAACTTAGTGATATAATTGGTTTAGCTGGTTTATTTGTTTTCGTTCTCTCAGCTTTAGCTCTTGCTGAAATCCTTCGTAGAAAAAACAAAGTATCAGGTGAAACTTCTAGAAAAATAGTGCATTTATCTGTAGGTAACGTAATCATAATTTTTCCTTTTGTTTTTACAAGTGTATGGTATGCTTTAATTGGACCGGTATTTTTTATTCCGTTTACATATTTTACCAGTCCAGCTTCCCCAATTAAGAAGTTTAAATTAAAAGGAGTAGAATCTGGGCACGCTTATGGTACGGTCTTTTATGCAATTGCTTTGACTGCCTTAGTTGCACTTTTCTTTAGTCCTAATCCTAATGATCAAAACAATGTAATACTCCTTGGTTCGTTTTTACCTTTAGTATGGGGGGATGGTATGAGTGCAGTTATTGGTTCAAGATTTGGAAATAATAAAGCATACAAAATTTTCGGAGGTACAAAAACCTTACTTGGTAGCTGGGCAGCAGCTTTTTCCACTTTCATAGCTGTTACTTTAGGTTGCTTTATACTTTTTAGAACTGCTGAATCTGTAGCAGTATGTATATACATTGGTCTACTTACTGGATTTATAACTGCGTTTGTTGAAGCTTTAACACCAAAAGGCTTTGATAATATAGCAGTTCCTGCTGCAAATGCTATTGTACTATTTGGTCTTTATAGATTATTCAACCAAGAACTAGGAAACTTGGGTCAAGCTCTCTCCATAACTTCTATTATAATAGCTGGTGTTATTGGATTAGTTTTAGCAACAGTTAGTATTATGCTGAAAGCTCTTACTTGGGATGGAGGTATAGCTGGTTTTTATTTCGGAATAGTTATTCTAGGACTAGGTTCATGGACATGGGGAGCAATGTATTTCGCATTTTTCATTTTAGGAACTATTTCTTCGTTTATAGGAAAGAAATCAAAAGAGAGTGTGAGTCAAGAATATGAAAAAGGTGACACTGCTAGAGATAGTGTTCAAGCGATGGTCAACAGTATTATACCAGCAGTAATGTCATTTCTAATTGTTCTTCTTAGAAATAATACAACAATCGAACAAGAATTAATGGTTATAGTTGCGGGTGCTGGCGCCATAGCTGTAAGTTTAGCTGATACACTTGGAACAGAAATAGGAGCGCTTTCCAAAAAAGATCCTCATTTGTCAACTAAACTGTGGGTAAAAGTACCAAAAGGAACACCAGGAGCTATCTCCTTCTTGGGTATATCTGCTTCTATTTTAGGTGCTGTTATAGTAGCTTTCATTGGTTTTGGTATCGCGCAAGCTGATCAACTGACCATTTTAGAAATACCTTCATCTCTTTGGACATTTATTACTCCTGTAGTTATAGGAGGAGTAATTGGAGCTTACATGGATAGTGTGTTTGCATGTACAATACAAAAAATGAACAAATGTGCAGTATGTGGAAAAATTACTGAGAAAAAAGAACATTGTCATAAAGAAACAGAATACTATTCAGGAGTAAAATGGATAAGAAACGATTTTGTTAATCTATTTAGTATAATGGTAGGTGCAACAGCTTCTTTTTTGATTTACCTTATAATATTGTTAGTGTAAATTTAATTCTTGTTTGCTAGACACTCAATCCCAGGAAGAAGAGAACCTTTCATTATTTCTAAACTCGCTCCTCCACCAGTAGAAATAAATGAGACTTTATCTTCAAGATTGAATTTCTCAAAAGCTGCGGCACTATCTCCTCCTCCGACTATTGTATAGATTTTATTTCTTACTAAGAATTCAGCAATATCCTTGGTTCCCGCTTCAAATTCCGTTTTCTCAAATACTCCTAAAGGTCCATTCCACATTACTTGTTTTGAATCCAACAAAATATCTTTGAATTTTCTAATAGTATTTGTACCAATATCAGCACCTATGTTTTCATCACTTATATTTTCTACTGAAACTTCTTCTATATTGGATGGATTATCAAGATCATCACAAACAACAATATCTGTTGGGACAAATATTTTTGTTCCCATCGATTCTTTATTCAGATAATTTTCAACCTCTTCAAGCTTAGATTCGTCTTTTATAGATTGGCCTATTGAATAACCTTGTGCTAGAAGGAAAGTAAAAGCCATCCCCCCGCCAATTAAAATTTTGTCAGCAAGCCCTAAAAGATAATTTATCACATCAAGTTTGTCTTTTACCTTAGCACCACCTAGAATAACGGTAAATGGTCTTCTTGGATTGCTAAGACTCTCAGTCAGATAGTCCAACTCCTTTTTCATTAAAAAACCATACCCATTTTCTTTAATATAATTACATACACCATATGTGGAGGAGTGCTTTCTATGAGCTGTTGCAAATGCATCGGTGATATATACATCAGCTAGTTTTGAAAGAGCTTGGGAGAATTCTGGACTATTCGCTTCTTCTCCAGAATGAAAACGAGAATTTTCTAGTAAAAGTATTTCTCCTTCTTGAAGTCTTGTTACAGATTCCTCAACTTCAGGACCAATGCAGTCATTAGCTTTGTATATTTTAGTTGATGGTAATAATTCTTGTAATTTATGATATACAGGATTCAGATTCAATTCTTTCACTACTTTTCCTTTTGGTCTTCCTAAATGAGAAATTAAAATAATTTTACAATTCATGTCTAACAAATATTCTATTGTGGGTAGAGAACTTTCTATTCTTCTAGAATCAGTTATTTCTCCATTTTCATCTAAAGGTACGTTGTAATCAACTCTAACTAATACTCTTTTCTTTTGTAATTTTAAATCAGTTATAGAATTCTTTTCCTTATACTTAAGGATATTAGAAAAATCTCTCTTAGGCGCTAAAGAATTTTTCTTAGGATTATTTGCTAGCAATTTTGATACTTCCTTTATGATATTTTTTATCAATTGGAAATAACTGTAAAAGAGTTAAAAAGGTTAGTTTTCAACATCATTATTAACCACCTCTAAGAGATTGACTTAAAACTTTCAAATTAAAGGAGATAAAAAGAGAATGAGTGATGATTCAGAATTGTTAAGCGTTTCTGAACTCAAATTTGCAACTAAAGATGTTGTAACAACCATAGTTGACATTTGGGAAGAAGTTATTAATTGGCATTCAAGTTTTGATGATGACTTCACACTAGATAAAGATGGAAGATCAAACTTTAGTTTAATGATTTCTACTGCTGTTCATGATCCTACTCAAGTTGTTTATGTAGCTAGGAAAAATAACGAAATTGTGGGATTCCTTTTTGGGTATATTAGAAAACATTCAGGTTTCTTTAAGAAAAGAACTATTGGTCATATTTCAGATATAGCTGTAGTCAAACAGCAAAGAAGAACTGGTATTGGTTCAAAGTTAATGAAGAAATTTGAGACTGATTTTGCAAAACGAAATAATGCAGAAGAATTAACACTGTATGTCCATACTCTCAATGAAGAAGGAATAGATTTTTATGAGAAACTTGGATTTCAGGTGAAGCTCCTATCTATGAGAAAGAAGATATAGTTAGGGGATAAGTAAACCCAATGCTAAATGGTTAGTAGGTTGAAAATCTTGGTCTATTTTTTGAAAACCCATTCCAGTACCTATCGCAGATAAAGGAAGCGTAACATAACCATTTTCTACATTTAATAATACTTCAATTTTTGATTTTGGTAGGATTGTTTTTGGTAATTCAAAATAGTAGATTTTAGCTTTATTAGGAAAAAAATTTTCTTCGAATATCTTAGCAGAATCAATATCTAGCTCTATATTAACTGACGTATTTACTTTAAAGGAGTCAATTTTTGCGCAAACACCCTTAATGCCTGTTTTAAACAGTAGGGCTGAGAATATTTGTTTTACAGCAACTACTTCTTTGCCAATTCTTTTAGTATAATCAAGTGTTTTTTCAGGGGAATAACCCCAGATTATTTCCATC
Organism: uncultured archaeon; assembly: GCA_964549075.1. Lineage (GTDB taxonomy): Archaea > Asgardarchaeota > Heimdallarchaeia > Heimdallarchaeales > Heimdallarchaeaceae > UBA460. The sequence continues at coordinate 9,558 of CAZJUB010000053.1, forward strand.
CTTAACTTCACCTATTTAATTAAGAATACTTAGAATCTTATTTAAATTTGGCTGGTTACCTAGCAGGAAACAAGAAAAAGAAAAAGAAGAAAAAAAGAAAGTTAGATTACTTTCTTCTCATTATTGTATAAATAACACCAATTGCGATTACAGGAATCAGAGCAAATGCATAAGATGTTGATGCTGGCTCTGGGAATGGTAGTAACCAGTTAAGAATGTTATTTACAACTACTTGACCAAATTGGACTCCACCGTTGTAGACTCCATTTTCTGTTTTTTGGTCATACATGTATTTATAGTCGGAATAAATTGCCTCACCAGATAGAATGACGTGACTATTATCACTAAGTAAGTGCTCATAGGTTAAAGCTGGATAATATCCTGTATCTTCTGAGTTAGCATATAAGTCATATGGACCATCACTTACATCAGAATCGTCTGAAGTTGCATTTTCACTGTATGTCATCAATATCCATACTCTTTCTGGGAAGATTGAAGCGGTATCTAATCCATATCTCAAATCTGTGACCACACTTCCAACGTCAGCGAGTATAGAACATGGTCCATGGAATATTGCACCAGCTGTACAATCTTGAGAAGCGTTTGTTACTGGATAGGTATCATATAGAGGATTATCAACACCAAAATAAGGTGCAGCTACTCTGTAAGAAGCTCCATCATTATAGACAGCATCTGAAATAGAAGTAGCATCTAATCTAGTAATAGCACCACATGCTTCTAAAACATCGTTTATTTTGGTTTCATTAAATAATCCTGCATAATCGGAATCACCAGCACCCCAGAGTAATTTGTTTCCGAGTGCCATCCAATCAGCAATATCTTGAATTTCACCAGCTGTCCAGTTTGCACCAGAGTCAGCTTCTGTCAAGAAGAGTACGTCTAAATCATCTGGTAATTCCCATGTTTGGTTAACGTATAAAACTGTGTTACCAGCGTCTGTTAGATTTGCAACTATGTTGTTTATATCTGTGGCATGATAACCTCCATGATAGAGATCAAAACCGATATAAACGCCTTCAAATTCTATAGAGGTATTAACGACTGCCTGACTTTGTGTCATTCCAGCAATCATTCCCACAATTAGAATTAAACTGAAAATATATTTTCTTTTCATTTTATTTCACCGTGCACGAATGTGCATTTAATAAGAGAAACTTCTTCATTTTAAACTTTTCTGCTTAAGGGATTGAATTATCAATTTCGACAAAAATAAGGAAATAAGAAATTTGTTGGAGTAGATAACTTTTATTTCAATAATTGGAATGAATGTTTATTTTATTCTAATTTAAATGTTTCAGAACCCGACAATATTACGTATATTTATATTGAAAATTTTACTAATGAAAAATGATGAAAAATTGTAGTAGTACAGTACTTCATCGATGAACTTCGAATTACTAAAATAGTGGTTAGCACATGATTGAAGTATTTCATGTAAGAAATAATCGCATTCAACCGATTTCCTTGAATAATCCAGCGGAAGTGGGAGATACAATTCTAATATCCGGAAAACATGATGCTATACCATTTGTTCAAACACCAAGAAACAAAAAATTACATATTCTATTCATTTCTCCAATAGGTACTATCGTTGATTCAGATCAAGTTAGATTAGATGACACGGGACTAAAACGAATTTACTCTTTTCCTATCACTCCTGATTTATTTTCAGGAACATATGTTTTACAGATAGATGGTGATTATACACTCAGAGAAAAAATCAATATTAAAACTAGTAAGAAATTAATTTATCGATGGATACTTTACTATGGTGTGCAAATAACAAATCCAAATAATTTCCCAATTAACAATTTTGTAGTTGACATAACACTTCCTCCTAATATCTCACCTATACAAAATGTGACAGAAGTAAGCTGTAACTATAAACCTTCTAAACTTGTTACTGACAAGGAAGGTAATAGATGGCTAAGATTTTATTTTCATCAAATTAATCCTCAAGAGAAAATCACTGTTTCCTATAGAGCCTTGATTATCACACGTTTGATTTCATATGATATTACAAGAATCAAAGGAGAAGAAAAAGACAATTCAAAATACTATCCAGAAACTTATCGAAATTACACTAAATCTGAAGAATTCTTAGAATCAGATAACGAAAAAATCAAATCAATAGCAAGAAGATATAGTTCTCATACACCTCTAAATAAGGTGCTTGCATTCCTAAAATACGTGCGGAATAATCTGATATATGTACCTCAAAATGGCGATTATGGTGCTAGCTATGCAATAGAAAATAACGTTGGAGATTGCACAGAATTTGCATCTTTATTTGTGAGTTTATGTCGTTCTGCAAATGTTCCAGCAAGAATGACAACAAGCATCATTCTTAGCGAATATGAAGGATGGGTCTATCATTCCCAAGCTGAATTCTTTTCAAATGGAATATGGATCCCAATAGATCCAACTCTTCAACATGATTTTCGATATTTATATCGAGATCCAAGTTGCATCATCTTACAAAGAGGTAATACCTTAGGTAATACAGATATTAGAGAAGTTAGGTATAGCTATGATGACATGAATTCAAGACGTATAATTTTGCATTCGCATAAAAATGTTATATGGGAAAAACAAGCTTCTAAAAACTCTGGAAAACTATCAGAAGTAGAAATCGACCGAATAAAGGGAACCCTTTTTGAGAATTTGAATCTTAAATATTCGTTACCAAGTTTAGACTTAGAACAAAATGATAGAGAGATAGAGATCAGAGTAACTGCTCCAGAATCTGCACCAGTACATAAACCATTTAATGTTCCAATTCATTTATACAACAGAAATGATATTTCGATGATAGGAACTCTCAGAATTTCCTTTGTCCGCGGAGGTTTATACACCAGTCATTTATTTCCTTTAATAATCCATCCGAATTCTCATGAACCTCTTATGATTGAAATTCCTGCTACTAACTTCTTGGGACCTACTTTCATTGATTTTATTTTTCAAGATGAAAATGGCAATAAAATAGGTTATGATCAAAAGAAGATTAATTTTCAATAAAAAGAAAGAAGAAAGAAAATATTATTTTCTTTTCTTTCTTATATAAAAAGCAGTTCCTACGACCAATATAGCTAAAAATGAGAACCATACTGAGATAGGGCTTTCATTAATTGTTGGATTTACGATCAGGTTAACACTATTACCAAAAACATCAGATATAGTGAAGTTGAAAGTTATTTGACCACTTTCTAAATCCGTTAAATCTATATCATACCAACGTACTCTTTTGTAAGAGGAGTAGCTTGAATAGATCTCTTGATCACCGACTCTTAGAATTCCAGTCAAATTATCACACCAATCAAAAACACCCATACTTATGAGAAATACATCGTTTATAATTGCGCTATCGTTCAAAACTTCATTGACAGTAGATCCTTCAGTTCGGTACATGATTTCTTGTATAATTGGTGCATCATTATCTTCAATTTCCCAGAATGGAACACCAATTTGAGGGCTACGAATATATGCCGGGTCAACTTTTAATGTATCTACACCCATTGCACCTAAAATTGTAGGAGCTACGTCTCGTTGATATGCTGGAACACCGAAAGGAGTTTTTACGGAGTCATCACTAATAATGAATGTATTAGTAGTAATTTCATCTTCATTTATGGGCCAAACACCACCATCATGACCGTGACCATACATACCATGATCTGCTCCGATAATGATAAGGGTATCATCCATTACACCCATAGACTCTAATTGATCCAGAATATAACCAGTGCCTACATCACAATCCACTAATGATTGCATATATTCTGGTGTATATTCTCCTGTAGTAGTATCACGTACACCATATCCGTGTCCTGCTTGATCTGGTTCAGTCATGTGAATACGTAAATAGAATCGGTCTGTAGTAACATTAGCTAAGAAATCAGCAGCTACACCACCTAGATAGTATGCATTCATAACGGGAGATAGATATAATTGAGAATCTTCATCAAAACCATGAAAATTAGCAGCCATAGCATCTGGATCTCCAGGAACCCAAGATAAGTTTTCAGAAGCAAAGTACATATCTACTTGTGCTTTCATATTATCATAAATAGGGTCGATGTTCGGATCTTGATTAATGTAGGTCATATTCATTGCTGCTGTTTGCCAAGCATAAACAAACATGGTTGTTATATCATTTCCAAAGGAGTTTTTCAAACGTTCAGAGATAGTCATATTGTCTGGAATAGAAATTTTTGTTGTACCATATCCAAACATGTTATAAGGAATCATATTAATTTCAGCACCATAACCTGTTTCCATACATGCAAGTCCTGGATTTGTACTTGTAAGATGTGATTGTATTCTGATGGTTTGTCTATATCCGTCTTGGTCTATTTTAGCAGTATTAGGTAATAAACCATCAGCTATCATATCTTCTAGAACTAAATGGTTTGTACCATCCCAAGTAATGAATACAACGTTTTTGAAATAGGGTGGAGCATCATTTAAGGCTATAGTATTATCAGGTTGTTGATAAGAATAAACAGTTGCATTGAAACCTTGTAATGTTGATAAAAATCCAACTAAAATCAAAATTGTAAGTAATTTTCTTTTCATATAATCACTTTTGATTACTAGATATAGATTTTAGTAAGTATTATTGAAGTTTATTGTTTAACTAAACTTATTTTACTAACGAAATTTGATAAAATACATATAATTTGGAAAATAAATAGATAATACTATGATTATTTAACAATGCAATTAATGTTAAAGACAAAAGTAACTATAGTGCAAAAACTTTATAGTATGAAAGTCAGAATGTAGAATGATATTCATTGGATATCAATAAGAAGGTTGATTAAAAAATGAAAATAAAAAGAATAGCTTTGCTAGTTTTAGTGCTTGTTACTTTTACAGCAGGTACATCAGTTTTCGTTTCTAATGCAAGCCAAGAATCACCTGCAGGTTCAGATCCTAAACTTAAAAGTGTGACCTTGACAATAGTTACAAGACACGATGTAACTATTACTGACGAAATGAAATCTAGGTTCTTAGCAACTCCAGAAGCTATAGCAGCAGGTATTACTGATATAGATTTCAGATATGCTACAACAGATGATGGCTGGAAAAAATATTTAGAAGATCCAACAAAATCTGTTGATATTGCTTGGGGTGGAGGCCCAGCATTGTTTAATACTATGGACAACTGGGGACTTTTATACCATATTAGTCCAGTTGATGACGCAGAATTATTTACAGCGATGAATGACAGCGTTCCAGCTTCACTAGCTGGTGCAGATATGAAGAAATTCGATAGTGGAGACTTGGTATGGGTAGCAAATGCTATTTCATCATTTGGATTTACTATCAATCATGATTTCTTAGACACTTATGGTCTGCCAATTCCAAGTACTTGGGAAGAATTAGCAACCCCTACTTATTACATAAGTGATAGTGTTAAAGCTATCAGTGTAGGTGACCCACCTTTAACCACTTCAAATACAAGAATTTACCAAATCGTTCTCCAAGCTTTTGGCTGGGATGAAGGATGGAAAATACTTACTAGAATGGGTGCAAATGCTGGTATCTACCCAGGATCAGTAGATACAAGAGCAGC
>CAZJUB010000053.1:15256-18420 GCA_964549075.1 uncultured archaeon
AATGAGACCTTAGCTAATGAAGGTATAGCTTTTGATGAAGATCTTGCTACTTCCAACTTAGATACAACTATTTACTATTGGCACAATACCATTGAACAAAAACACGATTTACTTCGTAAAGCTTGGGGCGAATTGATAACACAATATGATGATGAGGAGATAAATGCTACACAATATCTGCAGTTATACAACATGATAGGCGTTCCTGGAATGACTGAGCAAGAATCAATTGATTGGAATACGCAATATCAAACAGATTCTAACTTTGCCGCAACAAAGGATTCAGAATGGAGAAGCTACGCTGCAGGGCAGTATTGTGATGTTCTTGGCGCATTGGGTGACCCCTGTTCTGGAGGAACCACTACTTCTAAGACACCTTTTGCATTTGTTCCAGCACTAGTTTCTACTTTAATTGTTGCTACAGTAACCTTAATCTATAGAAAGAAGAAAAAATAGACTTTTTTCTTTTTCTTTTTATTTTATTAAATTTCAAATAATTATAAAACCATTTTATTAATTCGATTATTTTTAAAGCTAGGGAGAAAATTCAAAAAGTATAAGCATATTATCACAACAACCATAAGCTAGAGTAGAATGAATATGGCAAAACCAAATAAAGAAAAAGATGAAAAATCTAAAGGGAAACAGAGGAGATCATTAATCGACACACTATATGTAAAACTTCTTAGAGATCCATCAACAAATTTTATCATTGTTTTAGTTGGATTCGTGTTTCTTATTTGGATGGTCATACCTTTATTCACAGTATTGACTGGAGCAGTTTATTTTAACGGTCATTGGTCAGGAGGAGCAATTGGTAATGTTTTTTCGGATCCAATTTACTTCAATTTTGCAGGTGATGCTGAGACAAGTTTCTATACCAGAGGGGAGGAACCTTATGCTGGTCCAGCAGTTGCAGTTGCTGTATCAAATAATATTGCTTATGATGCTCAAAGGGGAAAAGGGATAGAAATACTTAACGTTACGGATCCTGAAAATCCTGTTGAAATAACTCAATATTTAGATGAACTAGCTAATTTCAGAGAGCTCGATATTAAAGGGGATTTATTGTATGCAGCTGCTGGAGAGAGTGGTTTGATTATCTTTAACATTTCGAATGTATACGATACATTCAGACCTATCTCAATACTTACAACTGAAATGGTCAATTTAGCTAACTCAACAAATTTCCTAACGATTGATGACATTTATGCCTATTTAGGAGTAAATGAAGAGGGATTCGCGATTATTGACATTTCAGATCCTGAATATCCTATAATTATGTCAAGGAATACTAGACTTGAAGGATACAGCTTAGGAGATAAAATTAAGGACATTGCAATAAAGGACGATTATGCTTTTCTTGTAGGTCGTGATAGCGGTCTTAGAGTTTTTGATGTTAGCAATAAATCAAAACCTGTTGAAATAAGTTATTATGCAACCTTTCCGAGTACTACTACAGCTCTTCATGGACAGAGTATAGAAATTAAGGATGATGTTGCATTTATAGCTGCAGAATATGGGGGATTGGTAGCTTTCAACATATCTGATCCTACCAATGTGCAAACCATTGGATTCCTTAATTTTACTTCAAGTATACGAGCTGACGAGGTATTTTTAGGTGACAATTATTTATACTTAACAACAACAGAATTTAGTACATTAGAATACAAAATCAGGGTTATAGATATAACAAATCTTACTAACATGACTGAAGTGAGCAGTTATTATGAACTTGGAGTCATAAACGAAGACTTATGGATTGATTCAGCAAACAATCGTATTTATGCTGCTAGATCTGGAGATGGTATTCTTATATTGGATAGTCAAGACGTAAATAATCTTACTGTTTTGGGAATATTTCAACAGACAGGTATGATAACCGTTATTACTTTAAGTGGAAAAAATAACGGCGTGGTTTTAAATACCATCAAGATAGGATTGTTAACTACGTTCTTCTCTGTAGTTTTAGGTGTTGCTTTAGCTTTTGTTCTGGCAAGATATGAATTTCCTGGTAAGAAATTAATAAGTCTTCTAGCATTAGCACCACTTATCATTCCACCATTTATCTCTGGTATGGGATTCCGATTAATACTTGGACCAAATGGTTTTCTAAATAACTTCTTCCTTATTCCAACATTTCAAACGAAACTTGTATTCTCAGGAATATTTGCGATAGTTTTTGTACAAACATCGCATTTCTATGCGCTTGTCTATCTTAATGCATTTTCATCTTTCCTAAATATAGATCCGAGTATGGAAGAATCAGCTGAAAATCTAGGTGCAGGGAGATTAAGACTATTTTCAACAGTCACTTTACCTCTAGCAATGCCAGGAATTGGTGCAGGAGCGATACTGGTACTCATCCTTGCAATGGAAGATGTGGGAACGCCGATTATTTTTGCAGCAATGGGAGATAGTGCAGCAAAGAAAGTATTACCTTACTATATTTTTGAAAATTACTCGAAAGCAGGTTCAGCAGAAATTACGCCTGAAATATGTGTATTAGGAGCAATACTTCTAATAATAGCATTGATTGGCTTTTTTTCTATTAGAAAATATGTTTCATTAAGAACTTATGCAATGACAAGTAAGGGTAGAGCAGGTCACTACAGACTGTCTAAACCTAAATGGAAACTACTTGCAATTTATCCATTTTTAATCATATTATTCGCATTTTCGCTATTAGTGCACGTTGGTGTATTTCTTATGTCTATAATGGAGACTCTTGGAGGTACGAAACCGTCAGATATTAAATTTACGTTTGAGAATTATAGGTTAGTGTTTGTTGGTTCACGATACAATATACCAAACTATGTAATTAACACGCTTGTATATAGTGTTATAGCAACACTACTCATTATAGTAATAGGTTCAATTGCAGCATATGTTGTAAGCAGAAGAGATTTCAAAGGCAAAAGTGCTCTTGATGCTTTAGTAACTCTACCTATTGCTATTCCAGGTATAGTTTTAGCTATTGGTTTCTACAGAACTTTCGACTGGAGTGGTATCGCAAGTCGTAATCCAACATGGTTTAATAAAATGATAGCAAATCTTACAGCGAATTTGAGATTAGATCCCTTTATTGGTGTTGCAGTAACGTTACTTATTATGAGTTATACAATAAGAAAAATACCGTTTACGGTTATATCTGCATATGATGG
>CAZJUB010000054.1:0-18136 GCA_964549075.1 uncultured archaeon
AACAAAAAAAGGACTAAATAAAAACAAATAAAAACTAATCACCACAAGAAAACTGCTTTTAGGAGTTCTATAAGTTATACTACTACTTTCTAGTATACCGTATTTTCATGTGAGTGCAAATGGCGATGATGATGAGGATGGAGATGGCATTGATGATAACTTTGAAAATGAGAATAAACGAGAAGTAAATGTTGAACATAGTTCGGAAGAGGTCCAAATATCTTCATCGAGTAGTAATAACGAAGTTCAAAATGAATTCCAGATTCAAGTTAAAGTTGGATCAGATGGCTTAGTACTTAAGCTGGATTACGAGGGAAATAATAATGATGAAGAATCCGAAATCGAGTTCGAAGTAAGCTTTACAGAAATTATTGAATATACAGACACTACTGGTGAAGGTGCGTTTAATGATTCAGAAATTGTTCAACAAACATTAGCTTTAGAAGATTTCAAACCAATTGATTATTCTACAGATACAATCGATAATACTTCGGTTTACGTGTTAGGTGTAGAAACAGTTGATGGGATTTTTACATCTACACTTTATATCTCAACAGAATTTGTTAATATTAGTGGAGTAATAGTTGCTCCAACTCAGATGAAAATTGATATTGGAATTCATAATTTTCCTTTTGCAGAGAATGACACTCAATTAGCTCTACAAGTTCAAATAAATTCCGATAGAGAGATTGATTATGAAGATCAAGAAGAAACTGAAGATGAAGATTATGGATTTGCTGAGGACGAACATGAAATTGCAGTTAAACTCAACGATTACACTGGTTTCTTCTCTTGGGCAGAAACAGCAGTAATTGATGATGTAGTATATAATGTAACAGAATCAATACCTGAAGGAGGTTCAGAAGAGCAAATTATGTATCTAAATTATCCAAGAGGAGCAGAAATCATTCATGATCCTAAAATAGGAATTGAAGGGATATTAATTGACATAGATCACACAATTCCAAGCACAATTTTAATTCCGTGGGTTCATCTTGTTAATCCAACTCAGACAGAATTTCTTATCGTCACTGTAATCAGTTTGATAATTGTTATATGTTTAGTTCTCATTTTCCGCCAGAATAAACACATACAAGTATGAGAGTTTTATACTCTCATACTACTCCCCCTCTATTTTTGTTTTTCACACAAGATGTTCTGAACAAGATGAGAGTGACCATCATCTGTTGGAAACTCATTCCAAATATGTTCAGTTCTACTGAGGATGTTGAAATCGCTTTCTTCTATTATATTTTCAATAGCATCTAACCAAAAAAGAGAACGATTGCATGGTTCACCTTCTGGAATTCTAGCAACAGGAGTAGAGATAATCAACTTACCATGTTTATCTAGCATATTATGAAGAAATTTGAGAGAGATTTTTACAGAATGATCATTCAATTTTCTCATTATTTGAAAGAATTCTTCTATGTTTTTCTGAAAACGAGAACAGTACTTAATGAAAATAGGCATCATATAATAATCCATTAGACCTAAGTGAGTAATAAAATCATATTTGTGATTCTTTTCTTTAACATTTTCGATCTCAAAATCTAAGTCTAAGTCCAAGTTATCTAGATAATCAAGAAGTTTTTTTTCTGAGATTTCATTTTTATCTAATAATTCAAATCCCTCCAACACTTTATCTGTAAACCCTCCAGTGTTATCGAATCTTTGAACATCAACTTGACGAAAATCATATATTGAGGAAAGATAAATTCTGGCTCTTTTCAAAGCTTCATCATTTATATCTAGTAAAGTTATTTTTACAATACGATGAAGTATTCTTGAATCTATCTCAGGGATTGTATTTGTAACACCTATAAATCCCCAATGATGAACCTTATGAGGTAAACAAGAGTGAATAAAATTTCTTATCTGTTCATAATGAACATCCCACTCATCTTTATATGATGAGTAGTTTTTTTCGTAATCAATCATCCACTCTTTATTGATGAATTCTTGCATTAAATGAGAAATATTCAAGAACTATAAGTTTCTTTCGTGTCAAAAGAGTAAAATTGTGTTGAAAATGGATGTTTTTATTGTTAGACACGGAGAAACCGCATTCAATTTGGGAGAAGAAAGGATTAGAGGAAGAATCGATGTTCCTTTATCAGAACTAGGAATTAAACATGCAGACGAAGTGGGTAAAGCATTATCAACAATTCCTATAGAAAAAATATACTTTAGTCGTCTATCTCGTGCAAAAGACACAGCGGAAGCCATAAAAAAGTATCAAAATAAAGCAAATTTTGATGTAGAACCCTATTTGCTGGATCTTTCTTTTGGAGATTGGGAAGGCAAAGAAGGAAGCGAGGTTTTTCAAGGAGGCTTAATAAATCAATGGAGAACAAATCCAAATGATGTGTTGATACCAAATGGTGAAACATTCTATCAAGTTCTAGATAGGCTTCATAGACTATTTTTAAGATTAAGAAAACAAGAAGAGAAAAATGTTGTTCTCGTAACCCATGGAGCAGTAATTAACCTGATATTTGTCTATCTAACAGAAACTCATCCTTCTCATTACTGGAATTTCTATGTTAAACCATGCTCTATTTCACATGTAAAACTATATCCTAATGGAATAATAAACATCGTTAAATTTAACGATTTCAACCATCTTTCTGAGGAATAAAGAAATCAAAGTTAGTTAAAGAAAAAGCTGTTTACCTATTTTAGAAGAATATGGTCCCTTAAAATAGAAATTCTTATAGAAGCTTGATATCATTTCTTTTTAGAATGACTGACATTATAGAAATAACAAAAAAACATTGGGAAAATAGTGATAACTGTGCTCGTTCAACAGCTAAAGGAATACTAGATTATTTTCAATTTTTTGAAATTTCCAAAACTTTAGATAAAGCTTTAATGGCTTTTGGAGGAGGTATGGGAGAGAGATCTATATGTGGTGCTGTTTCTGGATCTTTAACAGCCCTTAGTACAATTATGGTTGAGAGAGGTATTGAAGCAGAAAAGATGAGTGAGATATTCAAAGAATTTAAAACAAGGTTTCAAGAAAAGAATGGTTCCTTATATTGTAAAAACATCATTGAAGACTTTATAGCTCCTGATGGAAGTATCGATCAAGAAAATCAGGAAAGAAAAGATAAATGCGAACAAGCTGTTTTTTCAGCTGTTCTTATAGCTAAAAATCTTATTGAAAAATTGTAAAGAAGGATTAAATCCTTCTTAAACTACTTCTACACTTCCTGTTCCAGTATGAAGTAGTAAATTATAGGTGTTATTTGCAGTATCGTAATTTGCGGATTCGAAATTATTGCTCGAACCAAAAATATCTGTAGATCCAGTCCCTACATCTGCAGCTACCTTTAAGCCAATTGCTGGATTTAAATTTATAACTACACCAATTGAACCTGTTCCAGTAGAAGCATCTATTACAGTTTCATAGACAATTGGTAAGATAGTATTTTGGGTAATTGCTAGATTAATTGAACCTGTTCCTGTATCTAAAATCCAGGTAAAATCATCAAAAACAATTAGGTCTTCGTAAGAAAGAGTAATTGTTCCAGTTCCAGTTTCGAGCATAACACTTGATGAGTTTAAACTAGTGTTAATACCAAGGTCAGCTAAGATACTACCAGTACCTGTATCTAAATACATTGCTTGTATAGATGTGTTCAGAGATCCTGACAAATCTAAAGACAAAGTACCAGTTCCAGATTCAAGGAATAAACCTTCAATATTAAGATAATCTACTGCATTTGTATCAAAAGCAACAGATCCTGTTCCAGCATCCACATTAAATTCAACATTTGCTGAAGGATGAATGTATAGCCTAATATCATAATTAAAAGTTGTCTTATCCCAATACCAGAAACTTCTGTCTCCAGAATCAAAACTTATAGTTAAAACACCAGGTGTGTCATTTGACGTCACAAAATTTTTTGCATCAGCGATATCTGCGTTAGGTCTTCCCCAAACATCTAATTCCGCTTCTATCATATTAGAAAGGGTTTGATCATAATAAATCTCAAGTGAACCAACATCAAGATCAATATTGAGCTCAACATTAGTTTCGGCAAATGAAGAAATTTGAAATTCGAGTGTGTCAAGATAGTTTAAATTCAGAGAGCCAAGAATTGCGAAAACTATGAAAGGTACAGCAATCAGAAAGATTATACCAACTGCATAACCAACTATCTTTGGTCTTTGTCTGATTGGTCTTTGTCCTTTAGGAGGTATATAGGGTTGACTCGGTCCTACATATTGCACTTCTGTTCCAGATTCTGGGTGAGGATCTGTTTTTATTGGTGTAGCTGCAGGAACACCTTTAATCATCTCAATTTTAGCTCCACAATTATTACAAAATTCAGCATTTTCTGCTAATTTTGCTCCACAGTGGGTACAAAAGCCAGTTTCCATAAATATCACATTGTACTAAATTCTAGTGCTAATTTTTACAAGAACTAATATAAACATATGCAATCACGATTAGCTTAAGAGCTATTAAAATAAGCTTAAGCATTTTGGAATTCTAACAGAAGTTCTCGTAGTTCAGAAATTCTTATGCTTAGTTTTGCTCTTTCTCTGTTAATTTCGTTAACAGGTCCTAATTGTCCTTCCCTAATTAATCTTTCAGCGAGTTTTTGATACTCACGAGACTGGAATTCCAACTCCCTTAATTCGAGATAATGTCTAAAATGATGTTCTGTAACGTGTACCTCAGTATCAGTTTCTGAGGAGTGCTCTCTCTTATAATTTTGATGATTTGATTTTCTAAAGAACATTTCCGACAAAATAAATATACCACCGACATTTAATTATCTTTCTAAATCACTGAAAAATATTTTAGCGAGTTTTTTTCAGCTTTTTATCATTATTCTTTTTCCTTCAAAAATCCATTTAGTGTTAGAATATAGTTCTAATTTTAGCTTATTTGCTAATTTTAGCTCTTCTTCATTTAGTGATGTTTCCTTAAAACTGAATTGCATCTGATTCTTAATTAACTCCAGCAGAGCAGTTTTCCATCTTTTCAAATCAAAATTCGCTATATTAGCAGTTGGAATATATGAACTTGATCTTGAATTTCGTTTTTTAAAAGTCTTTACTAACAAACTTCTTTCTAAATTTTCAAGATTTGCTGATACGAGAAGAGTTGCATGGTGAAGATAGATACTCTTAGTTAGATAACCAGCTGAACCTGAGACTTTTTTTCCATCAAGAAGAATATTGTTTTCAAGAACAGTTAACTTTTCAATCCCAATACTCTCTAAGCTTTTTTTCAAAATCTCTGTAAAGAATTGTTTATGTTCATTGAGATTCGAGATATCTTCTAGATGATTCCTCTTTATAAAAAAACTAATATTTGTATTTCCTTCATCCTGATAAACAGTTCCTCCGCCTGAAATTCTTCTTCCTATTGCTATATTATTATTAGAACAGAATTCAGTGTTAACTTCCTCTTCAAATTTCTGACCTCTACCTAAAACCACAGAAGGAGGATTTTTCCAGATTCTAATTGCAAGATCGTAAGCAGATTGAGAATGTAAAAGAACCAATGAATGTTCAATTGCTAGATTAAGATTAAGTTCTTTAGTATTATCCTCAATTAATCTCCCGAATCTCATTTCTAAAAGCTCTCTTAAACTAACTTTTGCGTTTTGCATTTGCCACATGAATTGCTTTTCCTAAAGCAGCTTCAACTGCTTCCATTATCATCTCAGGTAAAGTAGGATGAGGATGTACTGTCATACCAATATCTTCAGCTGTTGCTCCCATTTCAAGTGCTAGAGAGATTTCACTAATCAAATCGGATGCATGAGGACCAATAATTTGAGCTCCTAAAAGAACACCATTGTCTGCATCAACCACAACATTCACGAAACCTTCTTCTTCAAGCTGTGTTAAAGCTCTTCCTGAGGCTCTAAAAGGTGCTCGAGCAACTACTACATTATACCCAGCTTCTTTAGCTTCATGTTCGAACATCCCAGCATAAGATATCTCAGGATCTGTAAAAATTGCTCCTGGCATCGCTCTAAAATCAGCTTCAGAAGCTAATCCAGCAATTACTTCAGCAGCAATAATTCCTTGTTTAGTAGCTCTGTGAGCTAAAAATGGCATCCCAGTACAATCGCCAATTGCATAAATGTGAGAGATATTTGTTTGTTGTTTAATATTTGTAAGAATGAAACCTTTTTGGTCAGTTTTCACTCCAGTCACTTCAAGATTAATTTCAGAAGTGTTAGGGATTTTTCCAACACCTAAAAGAATTTTATCAGCTGTAAGATGAAGTATGCCTTTATCTTTTGTATCTATTTCAATAACTAATTTTCCATCCTCTCTAGTATTAACCTCAGTGACTTTTGTTTCAGTAAAAATTTCTACTCCTAGTTGTACTAATTTATCCTTCAAAACTTTAATCATGGAATCATCTACTCCATGAATAATATTAGATAAAACCTCTACAATCTTCACTTTTGAACCAAGTTTGGCATACACAGATCCTAATTCTATACCTATTATTCCTCCTCCTATACAGACAATTTCATCAGGGACATAATCTAAATCCAAAGCGCCTCTTGCACTTAAGATCTTATCATTATCGATTTGAAGCCCCGGAAGAGATCTGAACTCAGTTCCAGTAGCTATTATAATGTCCTCAGCTTCAATAGTTTCAGTGGAACCGTCTTCGAGTTTAACTTCTACTCTATGAGGATCGATAAAACTAGCAGAGCCTATAATTTTCTGTACTCTATTGCTACTAAGCAATTGATTAATTCCTGCTACTAATTTTTTAACTATTTTTCCTTTCCATTGTTGTAGTTGTTTAACATCTATTTTGGTGTTTTCAGTTGTTATTCCCATTTTCGGTGTTTCGTGTATAATTTTATAATAGAAATCTGCAGCTGAAATCAGGGCTTTACTAGGGATGCACCCCCAATTTAAGCATTCGCCTCCAATTGAACCTCTATCTACCAAGATTGTCTGTTTACCAAGTTGAGAAGATCTAATAGCTGCTGGATAACCTCCAGGTCCTGCACCTATAACAAGTACATCAGTCTGTATAGTCATATAATCACTCTATAAGAATCATTCTAGTATTAATAAGCTTGGATTTTCCATATATCGAATAAGAGCACTGGTGAATCTTGCACCAATTGCTCCATCTACTACACGGTGATCTAAACTTAGAGAGAGGAACATCATTTTTCTTATACCAACTTCTGGTTTTCCATCTTTTTCTATAACTACTGGTCTTAATTTAGCTCTAGTTAAACCTAATATAGCAACTTCTGGCCAATTTATGATAGGTGTAGCCATCATCCCACCTATATTTCCCACTGAAGTTATAGTAAAAGTTCCTCCAGTAACCTCATCTAGAGTTAGTTCACCTTCTCTTGCTCTAGTTGCAAGATCAGTAATTTCTTCAGCTAATTCCCACACATTTTTCTGATCAGCAGCTTTCACAACGGGAACCACTAAACCTTCTGGAGTGTCAACAGCAATTCCGATATTATAATAGTGTTTGATAACAATCTCTTCCTTTTCTTCATCTAACGATGAGTTCATCATAGGAAATTCTTTCAATGCTGGAATCAAGCATTTTATTATAAGAGCAAGGTAAGTCAATTTTACATCTTTCTCTTCTGCAAGAGATTTTCCAGCATTTCGTAGCTCATCCAATGCTGTCATATCTACTTCATCAAAATAGGTATAATGAGCAGCTTTGTCTTTTGAGCGCCTCATATACTGAGAGATTGTTCTACGTGTTCCTCTTAGAGGTATTATTTCTTCTGTACCTGGTAGAGATTCTTCTCGTTTGATTTTAATTGCTTTTGTTGGAGAGGACCTACTCATAACAAGCTCTAAGTCCTCTTTAGTTACTCTGCCTGCAGGTCCTGTACCTTCAACTTGTGAAAGATCTATTCCTGCTGTTCTTGCTCTTTGCCTAACAGCTGGAGAAGCTAATACTCGTGTTGAGGTTGAGGTTTGCACTTGTTTCTTAGGAATTACTCTTTTGAATTCTTGAGAAGGAGTAAACAATGAATCATCTTTTGTTTTTATTATTGGTTCAGGTTCAGTTTTACTAGACTTTTCTTTTGATTTTTGCTGAGTTTTTTGATCTGTGTCTATTTTAACCAACGTTTCTCCTACTTTAATAATATCTCCCACTTTTTTTTCAAGAGAGAGAACTTTACCTCCTACCGGAGAAGTAATCTCCGTGTTTACTTTTTCTGTATGAACTTCAAGAAGGACTTGTTCAACTTCTATAATATCTCCTTCTTTTATATGCCATTCGAGAATTTCACCTTCATGAACTCCCTCTCCAATATCTGCAAATTTGAATTCATAAACCATAATATCACCTTAAAAATTATACACCTCTTCAATTGCCATCATCACTCGTCTAGGAGTTGGCATATATTCATGTTCGTAATAATATGGAAAAGGTGTATCGTAACCTGTAACTCTGAGTATTGGACCTTCCATATATTCGATGAATCGTTCTGCTACAAGAGCTGAAAGTTCAGCACTAAATCCAGATGTTTTTGGAGCTTCAGTAACACTAATAACTCTTCCAGTTTTCTTGACCGAATTTTCTATTGTTTTAATATCCAAAGGAACAATAGATCGTAAATCTACAACTTCACTTTTAATTCCCTTCTTCTCTGCAATAGTTTCTGCTGCATCCAATGCGATATGAAGCATCGCGCCATAAGAAATGATAGTCACATCCTCACCTTCTCTAACAATTTTTGCTGAACCTAATGGTTCAACATAATCTTTCTCTGGAACTTCATCTCTAAAAGCTCGGTAAATCTTTTTTGGTTCAAAGAACAGAATTGGGTCCTCTTCTCTCATTGCTGCTGTTAATAGTCCTTTTGCATCATATGGATTACTTGGTATAACTACTTTCAATCCTGGTGTATGTGCAAAATATGCTTCTGGTGATTGAGAGTGATAATGCGCTCCTTTGACTCCTCCTCCATACGGAGCTCTAATAACCATAGGAAGTTTGAACATTCCTGCGCTTCTGTATCTAAACTTCGATACTTCTGATATTAGTTGATCCATTCCAGGCCAGATAAAGTCAGCAAACTGAATCTCTGCTACTGGATGTAATCCATAAAGTGCTAAACCAACAGTAAAACCTATGATTCCGCTCT
This sequence comes from uncultured archaeon, assembly GCA_964549075.1. Taxonomy (GTDB): domain Archaea; phylum Asgardarchaeota; class Heimdallarchaeia; order Heimdallarchaeales; family Heimdallarchaeaceae; genus UBA460. Next base: position 9,135 of record CAZJUB010000054.1, read on the forward strand.
CATTTAACGGTGAATCTAAGACTCTCGAAGCGCCATACTTCTTTTTTAAACCGTCTGTTACTCTGAAAACCCCACCATCGTCTCCTATATCTTCACCAATGAGAATTATATTATCATTTTTCTCCATCTCTTTATCCAAAGCCAGTCTAACAGCTTCCACAATTGTTAATTCAGCCATTATTTCTTCCCTCCATATAATTCGACAGCTTCTTCTTGCTGTTCCTTAAGATTCCAAGGCATTTCCGCATAAACATCTGTAAATACAGTGTCGATAGGTGGGGGATTCCTTTTTGATGCAGCTTCTATCAGCTCTTTCAATTCTTCATCTTTCTTTTTCCAGATTTTAGTGATATCAGTTTTACTAAGAAATTCTTTTTGCACTAAATAATCTCCGAAACGAGTGATTGGATCCATTTTTTCCCATTTTGCTATCTCTTCCTTTGATCTATACTTTGTAGGATCATCAGAAGAAGTATGAGGTCCCATCCTGTAAGTTATCGATTCGATCAAAGTTGGTCCTTCACCTTTTCTTGCTCGTTCTGCAGCTTCTTTTACAGTAACATAAACTGCGAGAATATCATTACCATCAATTTGTATACCTGGCATTCCATACCCAACTGCTTTATCAGATAATTTTTCTGCAGCTGTCTGCCTAGCTCTGGGTAGAGAGATTGCCCAACCATTATTTTGACACATAAAGATGGTAGGAGTCTGAAATACTCCTGAAAAATTCAATCCTGAATGGAAATCATTACTTGAAGTTGCTCCATCACCAAAAAATACAATTGTTACATTTCCATCTTTCAGATATTTTGCTCCATAAGCTGTACCAACAGCATGAATAATTTGTGTTCCTATTGGAGCTGATGGAGTTACAAAGTGGATTTTGTTATCTCCAAAAAGACCAGGTATTCGTCTAGCTTTCTGAGGATCTAAATCATTTGCAAACATGTGATTTACGATATCAGCTGGTGGAAGTCCGCGGTATAATGCACAACCATGTTCTCGATAAGCAGGAAATATCCAATCAGATTCCTTCAATGCAGCAGCAGCACCTACATGTGCTTCTTGTCCATGGATAGGAACGTGAAATCCGATTCTTCCTTGTCTTTGTAATTTCATACCTTTCTCGTCTAAGGTACGAAGAGTAATCATTATATCTAACCATTTCAGAAGTTCTTCTTTCGGTACTTCTGGCTCTAGTTTTTCATCTATTGAACCATTAAGTTTTAAGATCCTTCTCATATACATTCCTTCTTTTTTTGAAGTAGTCCAAAATGAAAGTAAAGGGAAGGGAATTCCCTTGAAGTTCTACTTCATTGCACACTTTCAATTGAGACATCCACAATTTATCTTTTAAAACTAGGCAATTTACAAAAATTAACTGTTTTTAGTATTCATAGGTTCTTTAAGGAAAAGAAAGCCAAAAGCCATTAGAAATCGTGCTCCTGTGATGATCCACAAAAATAGTACAATGGTTTTATATTCTCCTATAAGATGTTCAGTCACATCAGCTAATACTCCAGAAATCAATGAACCTAGGAAAGTTGTGATACCCATAAATAAGTAAAACAATCCTGTGTAGGTACCTTTTTCTTTTTCAGGTGCGCAATCTAAAATATAGCTGCTCTCAGCTACCATGTAAAAAGAATTACCAAAACCACTGATTCCACCACCTATAGCCATGAACCACCAATATGGTAGATACATTGCTGTAATTACTAGATTCAAAGGGATAAGAAACATTAAGAATCTGCCAAAATACAAAGTCCATTTTCTTTTTATTTTATCTATAAAAGGGCGAGTAATAAGTAAAGTCAGCATCATTACTATACTAAAGGTAGCCCAAATCCAAGTGTTTTCTTGAGCTGAAGCATAATTTACTCTAACAAAAGGGAAAATTGGCCATCCTAGTGACATCACAAAACCCATCAATGAACCAACTATAACAAATCTTCTAAATCGTTTATTATCTCTTAACGGAGTAAACGATAATACCGATCTTTCTTGGAGTTTTTCAGTAGGAGGCTCTTTGAGTAGAATACTGATTATACCTGTGATGATAAATAAACATGCAGCAAGATAAAGAACAAGTGAGTATTGATTGTGCTGGAATACACTTAGAAAGTCTGATTCAATATCATTACTAAATTTAACTATAGAAAGAAGTTGTGAACCAAATGATGTAAGATCTACATAATTGTAATAAGTTAGTTGAGGTTGTATTAAATCAGTTAATCCCCCTACAGCAATTAAACCAATAAATGAAGCAAGAGAACCAGATAGTGTTAGCAGACTAAATAATCCTGCTCTATTTTCCTTTTTTGTAAGGTCACCTACTAAAGCAGTAAAAGAGGGATTATATATCGCAAAACATAAGGAAAAAATGAAAACACCAACAACTAAAATCCATTGATTTTTAATGAAAGGGAATAATGCTAGAGAAACTCCTCCACCGAACAAACCGATTAATATCAGTGTTTTTCTTCCGAGAAAATCTGATATCCGACCAAAAGAAGACTGAAAAGCTAGCTGAATTAAATTTCTAATTGATGTGATTAAAGAAAGAGCAGTTTTTGATGAACCTATAACAACAGAATACATCTCCACAAACATTCTTCCTATCATTCTTGCAGATGTACCAAATGCAGAAATAAGAAGGAGGAGAATTTTCATTTTTGGAGTAATCTCTGGAAGTGAAAGAATTCCTTCGTCAACTAAAATAACGTTTTCACTTACAGAATCATTCATTTTTCTTTCACCGTCTAGAAAAAGATAGATAAGAAATAAACAGCTAGCAAATAACTTTTTTGGAATAAAAAAGGAGAATTATCTCTTAAGGTCGAAGTTGTTCGATTAGACCTTCCATAGTCTCTTTTAACAATCCACAACTAACCAAATATTCCATAATTCCTCCCATCTTTTCAATTTCCTCTACTATAAACTCGATATCTTCACTTTGGGTAAATTCATCTGTTGCAAGATAATCTTGTATGATATTTGCTTCTGGTGCATTTACAAGAAGTAGAATCAGACTAGATATTACGCCAGTTCTGTCTCTCCCAGCATGACAATGAATAACTGTAGCAATATTTTCAGGACGAGAGAGTATATTGAATATTTTTCTGATTTGAGTTTTGTTATAAAAAAGTGTATACCAGCAGAATTGATTGTAAAAAGACATCTCGCTTTTTCCTTCTCTAAGCATCACATCAGTTGGCATTGAGATATCCATATGAACCCAATAATAATTGAAATTATTTACAAATTCATCTTCATAACTAGAATACCCTATTTCGACAGCTGATCTTAAATCTATTATACTTTTTATTCCTAAATTTTTGAACTCTTGTAGAAGTTCTGGGGATTGATAAGAGATAGGAGAGGAAGAACGGTAGATAATATTCGGTTTAATATAGCTTTGATTGAAAATAGCAAGATCTCTGAAATTAGTGATTTTATTCTGAACTTTTGTTAAAATCTCGTTCTTATCCAAAGGAGCTTCCTCAATCAACAGTATATTTTACTTAACCAAGTATATATGAGGTTGTAAATATAAATATTTGTTTGGAAAAAGGAAAAAAAAGGAAAAAAGAGAAATTAGTCCTCTTTTCTTGCAAATAAAAACAATGTAGGTGAGCTTTGAATTAAAGGTAACGAGCTTAATATCCATTCAGGTAATGGAGGAGGATTGCTATCTAGCATCTCTTGCCAGCTTTCATCAGTTAATCTGTCAACCATCGGATGATGAAATTCGTAATAAGAGAAAGTTCCTCCTTTGACTAATCTTAGAGTGCCTGTTTCATCCTGAACAACAGCATAAATAACATAAGGATCACCACTTGCTACTTCTAGAACATTTCCTGAATTTGGATCTGTGTGGACATCAGCAATCACAGCCATTCTATCATCAGCTTCATTCACCCATTCTTCTGCATCAGGATCGTGGAAACTTGCAGCTGTTTCTATATAAGAAGCAACATGATTAATATATCTATAATCATCTAAAGTGAGTGGCACATTTTCCAATTCTTTTATACTTAGTTCCACAAGTTTGTCAAATATCTCAGCAATTTGCAGTAATTTATCACTGAAACTTCCGAAGAATAAACCTCGTTCATCCAAACCAGATTGCATAAGTCTTACTAGACTAGCTAACCTCGCATATACTTCAGGATAAGGTTCAATATAACCATATTTTAATGGTGGAAGAGATGTTTCATATGTATTGGATTGTTTAGCATAAAGAATTGTATCATGTCTAAGCTCAGCCCAAGAAGCAGAAGAGGTCATTAAAGCTTTATCTGACCAAGCATTGCTTAGCATGAATCCTGGAAAACCGAGTGATGCTGGCTCTAATAATGGGAATAGCGAATAGAGCCACAACCAATACAAATTTTGTGTCCAATCATATTCAGTTAAATCTCCAAATTCTGCTCTAAGTTTTAGAATTTGATCATCATAATCAGGGTAAGTAAGATTTTCATTCCTCATATAATAATCAGCTCTGGGACTTCCAAATACCGAAAAAACATCGAAAGCTGTAGGCATTAACCTAGCAGGAACCTTATCAGCTACGAGTTGCTGGAAGATATAAGAATCTGGAATAAAACGTTGTCCCATTAGGCGAAAACCTTGAGTAACATTTTCATGATCAAAGCCACTAAAAACAAACATGGAATTAATAAGAGGTTTCCTGTAGGTTTTTGCTTCAATAATAAAATCCTCAATATAACTTTCAGAAGCTAGACCATCAACTCCAATACCACCTAAATCTTGCCAAATTTGATAATATTCAGCTGGTGTTAAATCATCGGCTGAACCAACATAAAAGACTGTAGGTTCATAAATTCTATCCCAGTAATCCCAAACTGTTTCAGATGTAATTGAAGTATTAAAACTAGAGAGTAGTAAAATAGCCATTCTAGTATGTTCAATTCCCATGGCAGGATCACCAGTTGGACTTTGGAGAAGAAAACCCATCCTTCCAGCGTACATCATTGCTTTGAAGTAGTTTGCAAGTATTTCGTTACGAGTATAATGTCCACGAACGATATATTGTGTATAATCTTCTTCATAGCCAAAAATAGCAGAATATGCACGATTAGTATCATTAATCAAATCCAGTTCAGCTTGGGTAAGAGCTTCAACTTCAGGTGGGATAGTATTGGTTTCATTAATCAAATAGAGCATCACGGATAAATACGCAATATTCTTCTTGAGTGCATCATGAACTACAGGTTCAGTCACAGTGCTGTTTAAAGCTATCTGAGCACCTCTAAGAGTTAATAACATGGTTTCAAAATCATAAAAGAATCGCTCTCCTTCCAATACTCTGAGACTTATATCATAGAGTACATGATAAGCATGTAAACACAAATCTGTTGTTATGAATTTTGGAATTTCATCATCATAGATCCCGTAAATGTCTTCTTGACCATCATCCACTAGAGCAAAACCATAGTACTCAAGGAGTTCTTTGACATCGTTAGATATGTGCAGACCTTGTAAATTAACGTTAGAGAGACCTTCAGAAATTTCTGTTGGAATAATAGATGGAGTATAATCCAAACTTATAGGAGTATAAGATCCAAAAGAAGTACTAACTGAATTTTTAACTTGAAAAGTAGAAGCTGTGCCTTCAAGTAAAGAGGTAGGATCCCAATCAACATTGAACCTAGGTCCTAATTGAGGTAAGAAAATAGCGAGATTAGTTGCAAGTATAACTACGATTATTGAGGAACCAATAATCATCATTTTTTGATTTTTTAGAATCTTCATTTAGCTCACGAGAATTTTTTGTTTAAGTTAACCCTTTAACCATATTAATACTTGTTGTGTCATATTAAACACAATGGTTAAATCAACCAGAACCCATGAAATTTCATTTTTCTCCAAAATTACTTATTAGATAAAAGAGCAGAAGATAACATCTTTCGAATCTAAAACTATAATATCATTTCACATTGAGTTTAATGGTTTTGAATTGATTTGTTTTAGTTATAGGTTTTAGATTTTGACATTTGGCAATAAAATTTAGTATTTCTTCAGTTACTATTTCATGATATTTAGTGTTAAGTAACAAGTGCCCTGCACCTTTAACAGTCACACCAAATTTTATCTTATTTTGAGCATCATTTATGAAAAAAGGTGTTGCTTTTTTACTTGTTGCAGGATCTTTTGAACCATTGATTATTAAGAGTGGTTTGGTGATTTGTTTAGCTTTTCTATTCAAATACTTGGATCTTCTAACAGCTTGAACAAATAAATTCATAGGCATTTTTTCGAAATTTGTTTTTTTCCAATTTAAGAAACCTTGATCAAGATATTTCAATTCTAGATCTTTTATTGGAGAATAAGGTAAGAATTTTATTTTTATCACTCGCGAAATAAATGAGAATAATCTAAGACCAAATGAAAATACTCCTCCTGTACTTAATCCAATTAAGATATCAGCAGAAGGATTAGATATTTCAGAGACATACATCATAGCAGAACCGATTGAAACTCCTATAATTATCAATGTCTTATATTCACTCCTTTTTTGAGCTATTTTTTCTTTACCCCATTCGAAGATTTCAGTGAGATTAAATTCTAATAATTGAAGATAGGTTTGTCCATGATAAGGAAGAAGAGGTACATAAACATCGTAACCTTGTTCACTCATAGTCTTTGCAAGATTCTTCATATCATATGGAGTCGATGCTAAACCATGGAAAATTAGTACACAAGTATTAGAGTTATTATTATACTCAATGTTCTTTGCGTATTTATTGTTAATGATTCTCACCTGTAATTCATGTATTATTTCATTATTAATTTTTTACAGTTGTTTTAAATTTTTCAGGATACTTAGTGAGTAAAAGAATCATTCTTATCCCCACATATGTGAAGAGTATCACAAAAATATAAGCTAGTGATTTCTGATAAAAAGCAAGTGATTCTATACCGCCAACATAGTAGATAAGGTCGAAAAGTCCAGTATTTACAATTCCTACAAAAATACCCAATAAACAGATGATTGGGTCAACTATCCATAATAAAGATTTTTTGTAAATAGATTCTTTTTCAAGAGTAACGACGACTAATCCCCATAAAAGAAAGATTAACGTTATAGAAAAGTAAGCCCCAAGAGCTACTGTTACATGTTGTTTCAAGAACAATCCAGCATCAAAAACACCTACTAACGATAAAAAGACACCACAAACTATACCTCCTATTGCCATCAAAATAACCAATATTTTTCTCCAAAGTTCTTGAGGATTGAAGAAGAAATAAAGTGAAGGGAATAAAGGTAAAAAAGCTATTCCTGTCAAAATAAGTGTTATATTCAGGGCTTCAGGATAAAGAGCCTTATAGAGCCATTCACCTTGTACTAAAACATCTTGTCGTACACCTAACTCCGAAATAAATTGAGTAAAGAAAGAGTAATCAGGATATAGTAACATCGCCACAGTAGTCCCTACAAGAAAGAAAAACGCTGCAGAGAAACCTGATATTAAACCTAATTTTATCCAGAAGATTCTAGTCTTGATTCTTGACACAATTTCTTCATTGTACCATTGTTTTTAAGATTTTAGTAGAATCTTCAGATTTATCTAATTCACAGATGTTTTTAACAATCTAGCTTTTTTCTCCTTCTTTAACAATAAAAAGAAACGGATGATTATCACACTCATTAATACAAAGATCACGTAGACATATATTTTCTGATAAAGAGGCATTGAGATAAAACCAAAAATCTCTGGAAAGGCTTGTCCCAATGTGCTATTAATTAGACCCACAAATAAAATGAAAACGGACATTATAGGATCAATTATCCAAATTTTTGATTGTTTGTATGGAGAGTTTTTATCCAACAACAAAACACCAATTCCCCAAGATAAAGCAGTAATCATGGCTCCTACATAAAACAATCCTGCAACTAGCATATGGGCATAATAAAAATATCCTAAATCAAAAACGCCAACAAGAGCTAGAGAAATACCAGAGAATACGCCCATTATAGATGTTCCAATGAAGAAGAATTTTTGATATTTCTTCTCAGGTTTTAAGGTCTTATACACTCCAAAGAAAAATGGAGAGATGAGTAAACCAGTAACTATCAATGTAATGTTAAAGACTTCTGGAAAATGAGCACTTGCTAATTTTGCTCCAGCTCCAACTGTAGTATACCTTATACCTAAGTCTGATAGAAATTGCTTATCAAATTTATATTTTCTTTCCATTATCATCGCAGTTGTACTACCTACTACAAAAACAGATATAGCAACCGCTGCAATGGACATTATAGCTTGTGTGAATCTGTAAGAATCTCTATTAAAGCACACGGTTTTATCGTAGCTACAAACACTTTTAAAGATTTTAGTTTAGCATTTTTTAGTTCCTAAGGTAGTAAAAAATGAACTCTGTAATTTCTTCAAAAAAAATCTCTCAATTCCAGAAAAAAATCTTTAATTGGTGGGATAAAAACAAAAGAGATTTTCCTTGGAGAAAAACTGAAGATCCGTACAAAATCATGGTTTCAGAAGTAATGTTACAACAGACGCAAGCCTCTAGAGTGAGTGAAAAATACACTGAGTTCATTAAGAAATATCCTACAGATAAATCTTTAACTAAAGCACCTAAAGCAGAACTACTCACTATTTGGTCGGGATTAGGTTATAACAGAAGAGCTTTATGGTTACAAGAGGCAGCTCAAACTCTTACAGAATTGGATGAATTCCCAAGAAATCCAACAGATCTTCAAAAATTGAAATGAATTGGGAAATAATCAGCAAATTCAAACCAGATTTTTTCATTTAAATTAAATCTAGCAACAGTAGATACCAATATAAGAAGAATTCTGATTGCAGAAGGTTTTGCAGGTGAAAATACAACTGAGAAAGAACTCTTTCAGATTGCGGAAATGGATTTGCCGAGAGGGAGGTCAAGAGATTGGCATAACGCATTGATGGATTATGGAGCAACTCATCTTACAGTTTCTGCTACAGGAATCAGAC
>CAZJUB010000055.1:0-17320 GCA_964549075.1 uncultured archaeon
TTAATTATATATTTTAGGCATCCAAAGATACTCAAAATTAATTTTCATTCAAAATTTAACTAAGGTAATTTCTCGATTCTATTTTTCTGAATAATTTATTTAGATTCTTCTATTGAAATATCTGATTTAGCAGTAACTAACTCTTTAGACATTAAATCTGATATTTGAATTGTACCATTTTCTTCGAATAAAATATCTCGAGTGGTAAGAATTCCTACCAAAGTATTATTATTTTCAGTTACCAGAATACCTGAAATTCCTTTTTCATCCATCATTCTTTTAGCATCAGCTAAAGTATTTGTTGGAGATAACGTATAAGGATGGTCAATTCTGATCATTTCAGAGCGTTTAACCTTATTTACTTCTGAAACTTGATCTTCTACAGACATAAAACGATGAATAATTCCTATAGCTCCTAGTTGAGCCATAACTATACTCATTTTACTCTCACAAACTGTATCCATGTTTGAAGCAACAATCGGAATATTAAGAGAAATATTTCTTGACAATTTTGATGCTGTATTTACATCTTGTCTTGAAGAAACAGAAGATCTTTTAGGAACAAGAAGTACGTCGTCAAATGTTAACCCTAGACGCATAAAACTCAATCCAATGAGAGAAAGAATCTGGATTTAAAAGGATTGTTTACCTAGTCTGGAAAATTGAAATAAAATGCAACTCCTTTTTAAATTGCTTTACTTCTGTTTATATGCATATTTATATAAGACTGTATATACAAACAAAACCAGATTAATATGAATCAAGGCATAAATATTCAATTATTTGAAAGATCCAAACATAATATTTCAGATAGTGCAAACAAACTGAAGAATTACATCATTTTTCAACTTGTGCTTGGAATAATTCTAGCTATTATTCTAGGAGTAACTCTTTTCGTTGCTTTGGGGTTTACAACAGCTGAATTGGAGAATTTAAATCAAAATAACATGTATCAGTTTGGTCAAGATCTTATTAATAGGGGTTTATTTTCTACAGCAGTTGTAGCAGCAGTATTTCTAATTCTTGTAGGAGTAGCTTTCATAATTGTAAGTATTTTGTTATTTGTGCAATACATTAGGTTAGGATCTTCTTTCAATAAATTATATGAATCTGAAAGAATGGTAGGAGCATCTAAAAATATTAGTTATGGATTTTATGGTTATGTAGTTGCAGTAATCATAGGATTCTTTGCTCCAGGTATTGGAGGATCAATTGTATCAATTGCTGGGAATACCTCTCTAGCTATTGCAGCTTACTTTATCTACCAATTATTTATAGAATATAGGGATCTAGGAAGATTTAGAGGAAAACCATCAAACCTACTATTCATTGGTCTAGCTTTACAAATAATATCATCAATAGTGTCATTTTTCACATTGTACGGTGGGTTGGTAGGACTAATAGGTTTTATCATGATGTTGATGGGATTCAGAGATTTAAGTAGAGACATGAAACTTGTTGCATCTCCAGGAAGACAAGTAGCTCAAAAACAAGCACCACAAGCAGCTGTTTATACACCTACTCAACCTGCAAAAGCACCAGCTCAAGCAACAGCTGATACAAAAATAAAGTATTGTGAGAACTGTGGTGCAAAACTGATAGCTAACGCTAAGTTTTGTTCTAGCTGTGGCGCTAATGTGTGATTTTTCTGTTTTATCTCGTGAAATACTGTGTTTCACGAGTACATTTTTAATCTTTTAAAATTTTTAGAAATTATGACTATCCGATTCGTTACTGATTCTACTTCCGATTTATCTTGGGATTATGCGAAAAAAAACAAGGTGGAGATTGTTTCTTTATATATCATGATTCATGGCGAAAGTCATTTAGAAGATGAAAATTTCGACAAAGAAAGTTATTACAAATTATTTGAAGAAGAACATGCTTTTCTCCATATTCCTCAACTCAAACTTTATTCTTTTGTTCCTCAAACCTCCCAACCTAATCCTGGAGATTTTATTGAAGCTTATCAAAAACAAGTCGATGATGGAGCTACAGAAATAATTGTAGTTAATGTTACAGAAGGTCTGAGTGGAACAATAAATAGTTCTTCTCTTGCTGCTAAACAGTTCTTAAGAAACAATCAAGAGGTAAAAATTCACATAGTTGATGCTAAATCTGCATCTTATCCAGAAGTGTTTCTAATTAGAATGGGTTTAAATCTTGTTAAGAAAGGATATGAAGCTGAGAAAATAGCAGAAGTACTTCGAGAACAAGCTCTCAAAATTAAAACAATTATTTTGCTCCCAACCTTGCGTTATTTATGGAAAGGGGGAAGATTAAGGATTTACAAATATGCTTTAGGCTCACTTTTGAGAAAGAAACCTATCGTGACCATGAATTCAGAAGGATATGTTGAAACCGCAGGATCTGCTACCACTGTAGAAGAAGGTTTGAATGAATCTTTAAGATTGAATACAGAAAACTTTGCCAAAAATCCTAGATCTTTCACAATAGTTTATGGAAGTAGGAAAGATTATGCAGAGAGAATGGCAGAAATTATACTTGAAAGATATCCAAAAATGGAAATAGAAATAGCTCAAAGTGGTGGATCAGTTTTATCTCATCTTGGCCCAGAATCGATAGGAGTAATTGGAGATTATACTGACGACGAATATTGGAAATAACATTCTTCTAACTTCTATTCCTTTTTATTGACTTTAGGTACATGGAAAATCCAACCAACAAAAGTGCAAAGATTACAATTACTCCACCAAAAGCTAAAGTTGTTGGTATTGTAGTTGACGAAAATGAGGTGCTAAAAGTACAATCTCCATCTTTGTTTAACGGATACATATCGAGAGATCCAGCTGCACCATCAAGAGCATAATAGCAACTGAATCCTAAATCTGACCACAAATTTCCAACTAAACCAATTTCATCGTACCAGATATTTTCTCCGCTATCATAAGCTTGAGAATTATAAGGTAATGAGTTATTAATAAATGAATTTAGATAAATCTCAATATCATTTGTATTAGAGGTTAAATAAACAGCATAGGCATAGTTTTCGATAAATAAATTTTGCAAGATCAAACTAGCCTGAACAGTATTGAACTTTATTCCAGTTTGGAGATTTTTGTATATCATATTATCAGTTATAGCAATCCATATGCAATCATAAAATTCGAACCCACACTGATTATTTTTTGTACAATTGTTATAAGAAACTGTTAACAAATCTGAATTAAAAGCATATAATCCTTTGATATTACCTTTCAACATATTTCCACTAATATTCATTTTAGAACAATGGTTAAGATACAATCCAAAGATATTATCTTCACACGTGTTATTTAAAACAGAACAATCTATTGGAGAATCTTGAAGATATATAGCATAAGTTGTAGAAACAAAATCTAGATTGATATAACAATTTTGTATAATATATTTTTTATCTACACAGCAAATTTTGATTCCATACTCAGCAGTAGCAACAATACTATAATTGGCAATTATGTAAGGTTGTTCAGTTGTACCATTTCCCTCAAATCCATAGCTTATGAAATCATCATTTGAGTTAATTATGATAGGTTCATGAGTGATATACTCTTTAAAATAAGGAATAGGTTGAGATGAAGTTTCTTTTAAAGATGTTTGAGAGGAGTTTACTTTATTTTGATTTAAAAAAATCAAGAACATTAGAAAACTAACTAATAAAGTTCTACTGAAACCTTTCATATTCATTACACAAAAAAATAGAGAATATCTGATATAAAAAAATATAGGGGTAGGTTATTATTTTCTTCTTGTTTTAATTAGAAGAGCTAAACTGACCATGAAACCTAAACCCAGTATGCTAAATAGATAATCATACTGAAGTGTTAGCGTATTTCCACCATCAGTGTTATCAGAATCTCCAAAATAAATTTTATCTACAGAGAACTGATAGAAAGGATGTCCTGTCTTATTGTATTGTATAAAACCTGCTATCATTCCAGTCTTTGCTTCATAAAAGAAATCACTCTCATACATAATGTAGTAACGAGTTGAATAATCATCAATATAAATTGGTGGGCTTTCAGTATAATCTATATGAACTTTGATAATATTATAAGCTTGGTCACCTATTTCTTGTGAAATAATTCCAACTACTTCACCTGTGAACCAACTATAATCTATAATTTCTTCTACTGCAGCTTCTGGACTGATAGCATATTGTTCTTTACTAGGAAGATAGACTTCTGAAAGCCATTGTTCTCGAATAGTAGTTTGAAGAGCTAAATCTAGCTCTGTTAAAGCTGACATACTTACAAAAACATTCCAAAGAACTTCTCTTCCATCCTCAAGCTTTACAACCATATTACTAAGATTAGAAATATCTTGAAATGTTTCTTCACTCATTAAACTTGCTTGAACTACTACTGACCCATTAGTAATTTTAAGATAAGAAAGAGGAACAGCTTTTGAGCGATTATGGTACCATACAAGATAACTATATTCATAAATAATACCTGTAGCAACTGTATCACTAGGAGGGGAAAATATAACAGTAATTTTCATTCCTATCTCAATTATTTTTTTAGATACATCAGGGAATTGGTGAAATTTTACTACTTTGTAAATAGTATCATATTCAAAATAAGAAAAAGACGCAAAATTTCCTAAATCCATAACAGTGGTACCTTCAGTATAAGAACCTGGAATTAATGCAAGCTGATCAGATGCAAAGTCAGAGATAGCTTGTGTTGAACCAATAAATAAAAATATCAAAAAGAACCCCACAAATACTTTCTTGAACATAGAATCACATCTTCTATACATATTAGTACACTTAAAGATTTAAATAATTTTGCAAGAAAAAAAATACAAACATGATCCAAACAGCTTTACACTTAAGTTTGCTTAACAGATGTATTTTCAATACTCTCCAGAATGTGTTTTACTTGCATTCCTAATAATTCTATGTGTTCCAGTTCGTGTTCTCTTTGATAATGATGGAAATAATCACTCCCATAATACATAATTAAAAATCCACTAAGAAGTCCAACTAGTACAAATCCCACAATTGAGATTGGATTTCCATTTGGGATGAAACTTAGAAGTATAGATCCACTTAAAATAGTGCTGTAATATATCCACCAATATCTCATAAAAGAGAACCAGATAGGTTTTCGAGACTTGTTTCTTTGTCTTGCTTCTAATATTTCTAATATAATTTTATCTAAGTCTAATAATATTTTACGAGAGATTTCTACTATCACTAAATCACCGATTCTATCTTGTTTAAATGCAAGTTTTACTATCCAATAAAACAGATTTTTCGATAAATATAGAGAATAGTATTCTAGTGATTCTTCCTCTGCCTTCTTAACTTTATAATCGAGCTCTGTTATTTTTGTCTCTAAAATTGAGATTATAGTCAATAGATCTTTATCTCTAAAACGAACTTCAAAGCTCTCAGTAGTCATTAATTGATAAGACATTACAGTATATTTGAATGTTCCAAAACTAATAATTAAATTGTAAAAAATTAGACTTAATTTACCATTTTTTCTAGTTTTAATTTACTTAAAAAAGGAAAGTATAATGAAATAAAAGTAAAGGGAGAGTTATTTGTAAGGTATTACAAGTTTCTTACTTACTCCTTCCAACATCTCAATTACCATTTTGTCAAATGGAAATTCAGGTTTCCAACCCCATTCTTTTCTAGCTGCACTATCATCTAAGCTATGTGGCCATGAACGTGCAATTCCATCTCGAAAATCAGGTTTGTAAGTAATCTCAAAATCAGGTATATAGTCTTTAATAGCATCAGCTAATTGTTCTGGAGTAAAACTCATACTTGTAACATTGTAAACACGATGTTGTAGTTTATCATCAGGAGCTTCAATTAGATCAAAAGTTGATTTCAAACAATCAGACATCATCATCATTGGAAGTTCAACATCAGGTCCTAAGAAACATTCGTATTTTTTATTCTTAATTGCTTCATAAAAAATCCATATAGCATAATCTGTTGTACCACCGCCTGGTTCCTCAGGACTCAACACTCCCGGATATCTTAAACTTCTGAAATTCAATCCATACTTCTTGTTATAATAATTCCCCATCAGTTCTATATAGACTTTCGAAACACCATAAATACTAGTTGGTTCCATTATTGTTATATTAGGTGTATTATCTAATGGTGTTGTTGGACCAAAAGCTGCTATAGATGAAGGAGAAAAAAGCTGCTCTAGATTCAATTCTCTTGTAGCTTCTAAGACGTTATAAAAACCTTCAAAATTGATCGAATGTGCTAATTGAGGATTCCTTTCACCTGTTGCAGAAAGAACAGAGGCGTTGTGAATGACAATATCGATATCATATTCAACTAATAACCTTCTTAAACCATATTCATCTCGTGCATCCAATCTATTATAAATTACATCTAATTCCTTGAAAGCTTCAGGAATCTTTTTTCTTCCAGTTGCTATTACATTTTCCTTCCCATAACGTTTTAACATTGCAGGAACAAGATCCATTCCGATTTGCCCATACGAGCCAGTTACAAGATATTTCTTCATGGAACAAAGAGAAAAAGAGGATTTTAAAAATTTATTGCAATGTAAAAGAGAAAATATTTAAAAAAATAAAGGAAAAGAAAAAGAGGATTATTGGTTAATCTTCTTCTTTCTTCTCAAAGTTAATAATACAGCTGCTGAGAGAGCTCCAAGGATTGGTAATAAGGATAGAGCAGTAAATTCAGGAACTACAATAGGTTTCTCAATTTTCCACCAACAGTTTGCGATTTTTTCAACACCAGTTGTGACATCTGTTACAATAAAGTATACGTCATACCAGCCTTCGTTATAGAAGATCCAATAGACATAGAAGCTATACGTAGTCATTGCTAAGACAAGTTTCGTCTCGTTATGAGCAATCCAAGAATCACTTCCATGAACAATTTTCACAACTAAATTGAGAGTCTTATCTATAGGATAGAGATTACCTACTCCAAATTGCATAGTATAGTTCTGTTCGACTTCTCCATAATAACTTTGTTCAATCCAAATATCAAACCAACCATCTTCATGGACAAACCAGCGACATTCAGAAGTCCAAACTAAACCAGTTTGAAGTTCTACAACAATTAAGTAGATTTTGTATATTCCAGGATTCGTGAAAGTGTAGGAGAGATTCAACATCAAAAGTTGATATGCTAACAATACCAAGGAGTTCGTATAAATCGCTACTACTCCGTAACCCGTATCGATTCGAACTTCAATGTATAATGGAACATCGTAGGAATAGAAACTCTGGATATAAAATTGCATCCAAACAGTTTCGGAAACAACTGCTTCATAGTCTTGAACAATCCAGACTTCTATGTAACCAGTTAATATTCGCCAGTGACAGAATTCAGACCAATGAGCACCAGTATTGTTATCAATCACTTCGAGTTCAACCGTATATGGTCCTGCTACTAGGAAAGCATAGAGAACCGTGAAATTATAGAGACCATTAGCAGGTATAAGAACAGAAGTTGTAAAGACCAATATTGGTGAAACTCCATCATCTATCCAGACATTAATGGTTACATCCATTGTAATAGCGTAATAGTTGAAAACATAGAACTCCATTAGTACTTCTTCTCCAACTTGAGCTGTGAAATCTTGAATTATCCAGAGATCAAAGTATTCTGCATAAATTTCCCACCAGCAAGTCTCAATCCATACTATCTGAGTTGCTACTTCCGTTACTACAAAGATTATATCATAATAACCAGCCATATCGAAAACATGTGTTAAATCTAGAATCCAGAAATCGAAAGGATTGATTAGTTCTACATAACTATAAAGTTCAACATATTCTGTTCCATCATAAACAAGAATTTGTATTACAACTTCTTTCTCCATAGCGTAGTAGTTGTATAGTTCGAATCTCATCCAAAGTTCTTCACCTACCAATCCGTAATAGTCTTGATAGATGTATAGATCAATATATCCACCATAGACGTACCACCAACAGTAATCAACGAATATTTCATCAGAAAATATATCTATAACTACTAGTTTTACATCCCAATAGTCAGGATACAAGAACGTCCAATAAACCGTGAAATTATATAACTCTCCAGGAGCAATGACATAGGTTTCTCCGTAGATGAGAATTTCATCAGTTCCATTGTTGATCCAAACTGAAATATCTATGTCTCTATCAACAGCATAGTTACTCAATATCCAGCAATACATTATTGCTTCTTCGCCAACAAACACTTCGTATTGCTGATAAATCCAGACATCAAGAAATCCGCCATATACAATCCATCCTTGAGGGCAATATTCAGTCCATGTAATATCAAAGTCAAGAACATAGACTTCTACATACAAATCCCAGTAACCTTCAGCTAAGAACGTAAAGAATACTTCATCCATGAAATAGGTACCTGCTAAAATAAGTACTCCATCACGAGTATAGATCAAGATAGTATCAGTACCATTATCAATGTACACATCAATATGTGCAGTTATATCAATAGCATAATAATTATACACCCAAAATTGTATTCTTTCTTCAACGCCAACAACAGCTTCGTAGTTTTGTTCAATAAGTATGTCAATAAAGCCATCGTAAACTTCCCAATAGCAGTAGTCATAATAGTCTTTGTCTATCATTATATCAAGAATATGCAAGGTAACATCATAATATCCAGCTACTATAAACGTCCATGGAACAACTACTACAAAAATATCATACGCAAGTATCAAAACAGTATCCTCATAAATCTGGACAGCTCCAGAACCATCATCTAATAAAATCTCAAAGTAATAATATTTGTCTATAGCATACCCATTCTGGATGAAAACCGTCATATTGACTTCTAAACCAACTTGTGCTTCAAAGTCTTGGTAAATAGTATACTCTATCCAACCATCATAAACATACCATTGACACTCTGTAGTATATTCCATCCCTTGAGCTACATCCATGACTTTCAGGTTGACTAGATGATACCCAATTAGAGTGAAGGAGTAAGTTACGGTAAAAACATATTCGATGTAAGGATGGAGTAATTTTGTTTCAGTATAGATTAAAAATACACTTCCATTACTATATTGAATCCAGACTTCAATGTCAACTGTAATATCAATAGCAAAAAGATTTAGTATATGACATTCCATATACGCCGTCTCATAGATAGCGACCTCATAGTCTTGTTCTATCCACACATCTATCGTGTTTTCTGTTTGATCTAATCCCAATTCATCTTGAACTGGATTGCTTTCTACTTCTTGTAATTCAGTATCTGTAGGTCGATTCGAATACAATGCTTGAGCGGCTTGATTTGAACCCCCTATCACAGCAAGCGTAAAAAGTAGAATAAAAAAACTTGTTTCAATTAATTTTCGCTTATTCATAGTTATACACACCCGAACTGTGAGTACAAAATACTAGTTGTGATTATGGTATTTATCTTTTTCTTGCACTTGATAACTTTTGAAATCTCCCGACATTAATCCTTTCAGTTTTAAAGCTGCAAATATCATGTTTTGAGCTTATTTATAGTTCTCAAAATCATGTAAAGCAAAATTGAGTCCAGAGGAAGTCTAAAAACTCAAACATTTATAAATACTAATAAGCTTAAAGGCGTTTATTCAAAAAGACTATAGAAAGTATTAAAAGAGATTTTTTTATAGTATTTGTATAAGCATCTATCAACCACATGAAGATGGGAGTTCAGATTGAGTACTGCAAAAACATCAAAAATTCTGGAGTTCAATAAAAAAGGGATACCTCTTGTTGTAATAGGTTTACCACAGGCAGGAAAATCTTCATTTGTACAACGAATCAAAACTGGGGAGTTTCAAAATACTAGAACTACCATGGGTATGAAATTCGAAAGTGCAAATATTGGTGATGCTCGATTTGATATTTTCGACTTAGGAGGACATGAAACATATAGAAAAACAATATGGCAAACTTACACAAAACTTGCTTACAGTATAGTTTTTCTTGTAGATTCAGCTGATCCTGAAAGTTTTGATCTTGCCAAACAAGAGTTCTGGAAAAGTATTGATTTGAAAGGAGAACAAGATGAGTTTATTATCTTGATACTATGTAACAAATCAGATTTGGAGAAAAGTGTTAATCTGGAAACCATCATCAACCAACTTGAATTGTATAAATTAGCTGACAAAGAAAATGCTTCTTTTCATTTCTTTAAAACCAGCATGAAAACAGGTGAAAACCTAGATCCTGCACTTATGTGGTTGTCTAAAAATACTTCGAGAATTGTCCAGAAACGCAATGTTGACCCTCAAATGTTTATGCTGGCTGATTTAGAAGGTTTTCCCATTTTAGAAATAGACAAAATGAACCTGGAAGAAGAACCTTCTTTAATGGCGGGTTTTCTTTCAGCAATTGAGAGTTTCAGTAAACAATTATTTGGCAAAACAGGAATTCTGCAATTTATGCAATCTGGTGAATATAAGTACATCGTAAAAACAGATGACAAATACATTTACTCTTTGATCATAAAGATTGAGGAGTGTCAAGAAGAAGCAAGAAGACTCATAGATATTGTTAGTGAACAAGTGTATGATTTAGAGAATTTTGCAATTTTGGAAGGAATAATAACACAATTACTCAATATCGACCCTTCTAACTATGTGTTAAGAAAAGGTTTTACATGAAGTTCTAAGAAAAGAATTAAAAATTCTTGAGTTACTTCATCCTTGAGAACTATGGTAAAGGAATTCTTCTATCCAAAAACCATTGCTATTATAGGTGCTACAGCTGATCCCAAAAAATTTGGTAATGCAGTAACAGTCAATTTGCTTGAGAATGAACAACTAGAAAGTGAACTATTTCCCATTAATCCCAAATCTACAGAAATATTAGGTTTGAAATCTTATTCTTCCATTTTAGAAGTTGAAAAAGATGTTGACTTAGCAATCATTTTAGTCCCTTCTAAAGCAGTCCCTATCATTGTTGACCAATGTATTGAGAAGAAAGTAAAACGAATTATTATTGTTTCTGCAGGTTTTGGTGAAATTAATAAAGAAGGGAAGAGGATCGAGCAAGAAATGGCTCGAAAAGCTCGTGAGAAAGGTATTAGATGCATTGGTCCTAATTGTGTTGGAATCATGAATGTTGATACTGGTATGAATGCCTCTTTTATTTTAACTCCTCCTAAAGGTAATGTAAGTATGGTCACACAATCAGGCAGTTTTGGAGCTGCTTGCCTTTATGAAATGAAAGATCAAGGTTTAGGATTTTCGAAATTTGCTAATCTTGGTAACATGTCAGATGTTAACTTAACTGACTTATTACGATTCTACCTTGAAGATAATAATACAAAAGTAGTTTGTATTTATCTTGAGAATGTCATTGATGGGAGGAAATTCTATGACACATTATGTGATCTAGCTAAAATTAAACCAACCATCATTCTTAAAGGAGGAAGAACTGCTTATGGAACTACTGCAGCTGCTAGTCATACAGGTTCAATTGCAACTAATTATAGTTCTCTTAAAGCAGCAATTAAACAATCAGGAGCTACTTTATGTGAAAGTCTTAATGATTATGTTGCTGCAATCAAAGCTTTCTCTTTTCTTCCATTGCCAGAAGGGAATAGAGTGGGAATCTTAACTAATAGTGGTGGAAGTGCGGTTCTTTTTAGTGACAACGCTGATGAATTTGGGATGAAATTAGCAGAATTTTCGGAGGAATTTAAAGCAAAAATCACACCACATATTATTCCTTTAGTTAAAAAAGTGAACCCTCTTGACTTGATAGCAGGAGCTAATGGTGAAACATATTATCAGGTTACAAAAACTATGCTTGAAGACCCAAATATAGACATTGTTGTTACTTGTGCTGTTATACCAACTTTTCTAGAAATGACTTTAGATGAACACTATTCAGGAGTGGTACGAGCTTGGAATGATACAGGTAGGAAAAAACCTATTATACCTATTTTCATGAGTGGAGAACTAGTCATTAAATCAAAGAAAATAGCCGAAAAGGAATTAGTTCCTCTATTCCTATCGCCTAGACAAGCAGCATTTGCTGTAAAAGCTCTAATAGAAAGAAAGCAGAAACTTCAGAAATAAAACTGAAGAATCATCTCTTTCACTTTCTCTACATCCTCAGTATATTTAGGATTAAGTTCCTTTCTACGTTTCATAAAAGTGTCTAAATCTTCTTCTTCTTTTATATATCCTCTCTCCAAAAGCTTCAATGTAGATAGTAATAGGGTAATACTCACTTTGTCTTCTAAACATTTATGAATTAAAGGTATGGAACGTTCAAAGACTTTGTTGTTATGTATTTTGTCGGAAGCTTCCATCAAGAAATTCAAAGAGATTATCTTATTTAAAGATGTGTCAGACACAATTAATACCAGTTTTACCGTGAAAAATCAAGAATAAAACAGTTTTCAACTTGTTTGTAAACTTGAATCGTGTATAGATCTTTTTTCGTAAATCTTGTATCCTAGAATGTAGAATACTGCAAAAGAGAAGCATAGAAGTATCAGAATTATTCCCCAAACAAATGCAGGAAAGGACTGTTCTCTAAGTGATTCAATATATCTAAATAAGAAAATTAAACCTATAGCCAAAATTCCACTAAGAAAGGTAGCAATAGTAGACAGAATAAAAACTGTTGTTTTAGGATTCCTCTTTTTCATCTTCTAAAAGATCCTGTTCAATTTTTTTATCAATGGGATGAAGTTCTTCTTCACCTATACTTTCAACTCTCCCTTCAAATTCAAGAACTTTACCCAAAGGTGTTGATATGATCTTTGGTTGTCTATAAGCTCGTATACTTCTGAAACCTATTATAATTATGATTAAATCAATAATAATAATTACAACCCAAAAAGCTGTATCATGTGTAAAAGCTGCTAAAATCAATAAACCTATCACCAGCAATGTGATAAAGATTATAAGAGCAGGAATAAACGCTTTATGATACTTGGGTTTAACCTTAATCATCATTCTAATCACTTTTTTGAAGAGACGAAGATGAATTCAGAGCTATTTCTTCTTTCTCAGATTTTTCTTTATCAGACTTTTCCTTGTGCATTAATAAAGATATCAGTTTAAAGCTTATATAAAAAAGGATAACAAAAAATAACCAACCAAAAAGAACCCACACAGAAATAATACCTAAATCATCCCATCGATTCAAAGAAATTGTAAGAAGTGAATATACCAAGAAAGAACCAGTTAAAAACACGGTAATAATCAGAAAAATCTTACCAGTAAGAGATTGTTTTCTGTACCTAAAAACATCTAGCCATGATTTATCTGTATTCTTCTTGTCGGAGTTCATTTAGATAGAATGATGATAACGAGGATGATTATAAGTTTTGTTTGTTTTGAGGATAAAGGAAAAAAAAGGTTGAACAAAGTTCAGCCTTGAAGTTTTTCTAGAAGCTCTAGTAAAATCATCTGTTTTTCTAAAGGTAAAGATTCTTTGGAATGAGTTTTTATTGAAAGCGATTCTAAAGATTGGAAGATCCAGTCTAACTCTGTTCGAATAAAACTGTAAGCTTCCATAGCACTCAAATCTGTAAGTTGTTTAGCTATTTTCTCGAAATAAGATGAAGATCTTCCTCCATAAACAATGCCATCATCAAGGTTGACAATAATTAAGTTCACTGAGGGGATTAGTCCTTTGTAATCATTGGTTCCAACAATATCAAAGCCTTTTTCATACTTGAAAGACCAGGACTTGACCTTGAGTAGTTTGGTTGGAGAGAGAAAACGTAAAGATTGAATCATAGATTCAACTATATTTCGATTACCTGAGATAATTACAGGAACACCTACAACCAGTCCGTAAATAATCTTATCAATTCCTTCAGGAATTAATCTTGTAATAATATCAAAAGAAAGAAAATCACGGGAATTATCTAACATACTATCTTTAGCTACGTTTTTCAGTTTAATCAACGATTCATAATCTGTCAAATCAGTTTTTTCGAAAATATGGATCATATTAGTTTGGATGTTTGATAAATATTCAGCGAGACAAGATTTAATGCGTGTACCTATTTCTTCTTCGTAGCGAATAGCTTCATAGGCATGGAAAGTATATTGAAGTTGTAATTGCTTGAATTCAGCGAGTAAAAGTGGGAGAATATTACCATTGAACGGGGATTCAATATCTACCAAAAGAGAGATGACAAGGTCATTTTCATTGTAAAAATACAGAATCTTGCCTTCATATTCTATTTCTCGAGGAAATGAACAGACAACTTCTGAGGAAAGTGCAATAATAGCACTAATCAAGCCTGTCACTAACGCATTATCAATTATAACAGCCTCAGATGAGGAGTCATACTGATAAAGTAATTCTCCATTCTTGGATGTGATAAGTATCTTCACTTCTTTCACTCTTTGTACTAATTCAGTGAGCAACCTCTAACACACCATGTAGTACACAAAGGATATGTCTGCCTTTTTAATCTAGATAGTACGTAGATATTAACCCCGTTAAACATACATAGTCAAATAAATCTTATAAGCTCTATGAAAGAGGAAAAGAGAAAAGAAGAGAAAAAAAGACATAAAACAGCATTAGAAAAGCTGGAAATGTTGTATTTTCGTATTTAAGTCTACATCATCCAGAAAACAGAAAAGAAAATAATGACCACTAAAGCAGGAATTCCAAAGAAAGCTAGAATCAGCAAAACTTTGACCCAATTAGGCACTCCACCAGGTTTTCTAGGAGGATAACCATAGGGTTGACCTGGTACTGCATCATACGATCCTGAAATACTTCTCCCTTGCTGAGGATGTTGAGTTTGATAAGGTTGGTAAGGCTGGTAACCTTGTTGTTGTACATCTGTTTGTTGTGGTTGGGATTGATACTGTTGACTACCTGAAGGTTCTCCCAAACTCTGACCACAATTCTCGCAGAAACGATTGTTAGACTTGTTTTGAGCACCACAGAATTGGCAGAAAACATAACTCATTTTTCTCTAAAATCTATTTAATATCCAGCTATTTAAAAGCATTCTTTTAGTTTTTGAGTACTACAATTGAAAATATGTAATAGATACAGTATAAAACTGTGAATCAAAAACAGGAATATATAATTCCAAATGTTTATTTTTTCTCTTTTTATTCATTTCGAAACTTAATTAAAGCTATTCTAATGTTTCATCCTAACCTTAAGTGATTTGAATGAATTGGTTCATTATTACGACAAATAGATGCAATCTCTATTGTAAATATTGTCAAAATGAACCACACCCAAATCTTCCAGTTAGACCAAGTTGGAAAATTGAACAATTAAAAGATTTCTTAGCTAAAGATGACTCTCCTAATATTTGCTTCTATGGTGGTGAACCTTTACTTTTTATGGATAAGATTCAAGAAGTTATGAACAATATTTCAGCTGTTCATTATACGCTCCAAACCAATGGATTATTGCTATACAAACTTCCAACTGAATATCTAAATCGTTTTACTTCTATCTTAATATCTTTAGATGGAGATGAGCGAATTACGGATTATAGTAGAGGGAAGGGAACATATCAATCAGTTGTTCAGAATATCAAAGATATAAGATCCAGAGGATTTCAAGGAGATTTAATCGCTAGAATGGCTGTTCATGAACAATCAGATATCTATAGAGATGTATTTTATCTATTAAATTCAGAGGAACTTACATTTGATCATGTTCATTGGCAACTAGATGTTGAGTGGGATGACAGTATAGACACTAGATGGGTAGATTTCGAACAATGGTCCAAAGATTATAACCTTGGAATAACAAAATTAGTTAATTACTGGCTGGAAGAGATGAAAAAAGGAAGAGTAAGAGGGATAGTTCCGTTTTTAGGTACTTTTAAACACATCCTAAATGATACAACAACCGATTTACCTTGCGAAGCAGGATTACGAAGCTTTGCAATTAGAACAGATGGAAAAATAACAATCTGTCCTCTCCCTCCAGAATATGAATTTACAGTAGTTGGAGATTTAGAAGATTCTACTCCTCAATCAGTTGAAAATTCCTTACAAGTAGGAGAATATTGTAAAGAATGTGATGTCTATGGACTGTGTGGAGGAAGATGTTTGTTTGCTGAAAAAAGCAGACTCTGGGGAGAAGAAGGATTTGAAAAAGTTTGTAATTTAGTCAAGCATTTTATCCAAAAACTAAAAGAGATAAAACCTGAAGTACAGAATTTAATTGAGAAAAAGATACTAAAAAGAACAGATTTTGATTATCCTCTTTACAACAACACAACCGAGATTATTCCGTAAATTTGTTTAAGATGCTTTACTAAATTCTTTAGTAATTTCTTCTTTGCTATCTTGTTCTTCTCCATATAGATTCTTGTATATATTCAATCTAGAGGCGTCACGTTTTGTTAATACACTAGTGATTTTTCCATTTAACCATTCTATAGTTCCTTTAAATTGCACCCGTTCTAACATTTTTAATAATCCTTGCCAGAAGAAGATTAGTGCTACTCCATAACCAAAAGCTAGATACGCATATTGTGACCAATTGGGAAAAAGAGGATCTAAAACAAGTTTTTTTATTGTTGCTCCTACTAAAGGTTCGAAAACAAAAATCGTTAATGTTAGTAAACCAAACCGTCTGATTGTTCTACTTTGAAAAACTCTCTTTAATCTACTTTCTTTCTTTAGATAGTGGACATAGAAAATTAACGTAGAGATAAAAATTAGAACTCCAATCTGCAGATAATTCCATTGCATGGGAAGAGTCTGAAAAATTGTTTCAACGGGAGGATTCCCTAAGATTGCTAGAAGGATAGATCCTGAGATGACGTAGATACCTCCAGCTGTCATTCCTGTAGTAATCACCTTTTTCTTGTTCAAATTTTCTGCAAATGCTATACCAAACATTGCACCATAGAGAGCGTAACCAGCAAAAGGGAAGAAAGGATAAGAATCACCTATAAATATCCCTAGAAATGTACCAAGAAGATGTTTATTATTCAAGTAAGCATCAAGCCAAATAGGTCGTAAGTATTTAATCATTATATCTGTTAAAAGAATTATACAAGTAGCTGTGATCCCTATAATTATCAGGTTTCGTTTAACTTTTTTGTAACCTTCTTTTAGACCCAATAAAGCTAAGATTATTCCTGTAACTATAATGCTCAATCCTATAGCTGTTAAAGCAGTGTTTTTGTAAAGTAAAGTATAAATTGAAGGAAGTTGCAATGTTCCAGTCACAATACTTCCTACAATAAGACTATAATTTGGAGGACCGTTGGGATAAGGATTTGCTGCGTTTCCTATTAGAGTGTGATTAAAAACAGAAACTTGAATTTTACCAATAATAATTACCCACAACCCAATTATTAAACCACTAAGAAAGATTTGTTTTGGTTTACTTTTTC
>CAZJUB010000056.1:0-17131 GCA_964549075.1 uncultured archaeon
TGTCGCCTTATACAATCTATCTTTATCGAGCTGTAAACGGAGATATTTGGAGTAATGATTATACTTTCAAAACTGGTACAGCAACTAATACAACTCAATTCATATGTTTAGGGGACGCACAAACAGATTCTCCACAACGTAAAGAAATGGTCGCTACTATTGATAGAGTTTCCATTGATATGATGCTCTATACTGGTGACTTCGTTGATACTTCTACAGCTATAGATGAATATTACGCTTGGTTTAAAGATTACAATAAAGTCGTTACTGAGACTCCAACAATGGGAATACTAGGTAATCATGAAAAGAATTCTTCAATCTTTTATACCATTTGGGCTTTTCCAGGAAGAGAAGAATACTATTCTTTTGATTTTGGTCCACTTCATATTATTGGTTTACACACTCTAGATACGAACTATATTACTGATCCTTCTACTTACACAGCTCAAGCTGATTGGTTAAGAGCTGATTTAGAAAATAATACAGATGCTCTATGGACAATTGTAATGATGCATACTGCTGCATTTTCTTCATTTCCAAGATCTCTTAATGGGGAGTATCAACTAATCAACGAGACTTTTGTTCCAATTTTTGAGGAATATAATGTTAGTCTTGTTCTTTCAGGTCATGATCATGCTTATGAGAGATTATTGTGTAATGATGTTAACTATATTATCTCAGGTGGAGCTGGTTCAACTCTATATCCCTTCAATCCCGCTACACAAATTAATATCTCAGTCTATGCTGAATCTACATACAACTTCTTGTTTCTTGAAGTCAATGAAAACAAACTTCATGTTAGAGCTTTTAGACCAGATTATTCATTCATAGATCAATTAGTTCTTAACAAAGAAGATAAGCCAGATTTAAGTTTTCAAACACTTCCTTTAACCTATAAACAAGAATGGGATCAAAATTTAGTAATGGATATAGTTGTAACTAACACAGGGGAAGAAAATATATCCACAACTACGACACTAGCTTATACAGTTCTTGATACAGTAGAGTTAATTGATATTCCTCCACTAGATGTTGGAGAAACATATACATTACCATATAATTGGTCACTTAGTGGTCCAGATCAACGAACCTATACTTTTCAACTTGATTATGAATCAGAGATTAACGAAGTTTCAGAAGATAATAACTTGTTAACCATACAATTTTATGGACAAGAAATAGAGACTACATCTCCAACTTCTGAAGGAAGTTTCCTTTCAGGAATACTTGGAACTTTAATATTACTATTAAGTATGATTCTTCCAGTATTTGTTTACAAAAAAAGAAGGTAATAATTATACCTTCACTTTTTATTCTTTTTACAGAAAGTATTTAGATTATTAGTCCTTTATAGAAACAGCTGATATTATATAATAGCACTTTCAAATATAAACAATAATGCCTTTGTTTACTAGAAGATCCAATGCAGTGGATACTAATCTGTTTAAATTGATTAAACAACTAAGATTTAGTGCAGTTGGCTTTTACTTCATTAGTTTCTTGATTCCTATAATCTCATTTTTGAATCTTAAAATTAGTGGATTACAATTAGGTTTTGTTTTTTCTTTGAGAACCATTGGTTTTACAGCTAGTGCTTTGTTTGCTGGTTTTTTATCAAATAAAAGAAAACTTCGACCCAAACTTATCTTTGGAGCTTCATCTGGACGTTTTGTTTCCTATATACTCATTTATTTTTCCTTTGTGTTTAACATCTATTGGATGATGACACTTGGTATGTTTATTTTAGGACTAGGATAGGCTTTTTCTGGATACCGTTCGAAACAACTGTAGCTGATGCCACAGAATACGAACATCGATCAGAAGCATTTGGAATCTTTTCACAACAACCAGGAATTGGAGGATTTAAAGGAGCAACTATAGGATTCGCTGTTTTATGGACTACCTATTCATTAAACTTTTCTTCAGAAATAATCTATTCCGCGATTGCTTTTAGTCCTTTACTTTTGTATGGGATATCAAATATATATGCAGGTATAAGAGTGCTTCAACTAACACCAAAGATTAAATTCATAGATATAGTTGAAACTGATGAAAGAAAAAAAGCTGCAAAGAGAAGTATTATCTATAGTTTTATCCTACTTTTAGTCGTTCTTTTTATCGAAGCATTGATAGGTTCACTCGTTGGTTCATTCTTAGAGTTTTTCTTATTAGAAAACATCACGCAGAATATTCAATTTATAATAATCGCTTATGTACCAGGAGGAATACTTTCTGTAATTTTAGCCCCTAGATTGGGTAAAATAGCAGATAAATTAAATCCAAAATATACTTTAGGTGCAATAAGTGTACTTGGAGCCTTAATGACATGGTTGTTGATACAGTCAACTCAAATCTGGCAATTTTCTCTTATTTTTCTTGTAGATTCAACAGTTGTAGCAACAGCTGGTTTAATGTTAACCAAAATAATAAGTACAATATCAAAAGAACGAAGAGGAACAATATTTGGTTTTAATGATTTCGTCGCTAATATAGGAAACATTGTAGGTCCAATCATGGGAGGAGTCTTATGGGATTCTGCTCTCTATACACCATTTGCTGTTGAAGTTGGAGGTATTACTACTTCTGTAAATAATAGGAAGATATGGTATGCGAATCATAATCTTCCATTTATTGTATCAATAATCACAGAAGGTTGCTTAGCATTGGTTTATCCTATTGCGATAATCATTTTGGATAGACAAATCAATCTTAAAAGAAGTAGAAAAAAATAGAGAACAAATGAACCAAGTGAATTTTAAATTATCTTCTTCTCAAAAAATTTAGTTTTCGATTTTTTTCGTCTGAAAATTCAAACTTCCAAACCTTAATTGATGTGAATCATCAACAAAGGATCTGATTGTTGAATCATGACTTGCAGCTACAATTGCAAGTTCAGAACCTTTCAATTTTGAGAGTATATCCCAGAAATTTAGACTATTTTCTTGATCTAATGAGCCTGTTGGTTCATCAAGTAAGAGTAACTTAGCATTTCTCGCTAATATAGCAGCTAAAGCTACTCTTTGTCTTTCTCCACCACTTAACAAATGAGGTTTTTTATCTTTAAATTTATGAATTTCCAATCGTTGGAGAATATCTGTTGAATTACTTATAGCTGTTTTAGCACCTACTCCAGAAAGTTGAGATTGTATCTGAACATATTCAAATATAGAAATATGAGATGGAATGAAAGGGGACTGAAAGAGATATCCAATATGTTTTCGTAAATTGAAAATCTCGTGAGGAGGAGTATCTACATTTACTTTCTTTCCTAAAAGTGATACTTCTCCTGATGTTGGAAATAGTAATGTACAAATGATCTGTAGGAGAGTAGTTTTTCCAGATCCAGAAGAACCCATTATTAAATGAAATTCACCAGAGTTCACACTTAAACTAATATTTTTTAAGATAATTTTTTTATAGTTTTCTCTAATTCTAACTTCGTATCCAACGTTCTTTAATCTTACTACTTCCATCTTAGTATTCTCCTGTTTTTTATCAAAAAGCCATTTTGGTTTTTTACTTCTAATTTATCATGTGTTGTAATTAGTACAAATGTTGAAAAATCAATAGGAAGAGAAATAATTTGCTTTCTTACCAATTCCCTACTTTGTTTATCTAATTGTGCAGTAGGTTCATCACAAAGAAGAATTTCAGGTTCGAAAACCACTGCGCATGCTAGGCTTAACCTTTGTATTTCTCCACCTGATAGTTTTCTTGTTGGTGTTTCTATATGTTCAGAGATTTCAAATCTATTAGCAATCTCTTTAATCTTTTTGTCCCTTTCTTCTCTTGGAAGTGAACTATGAAGAATCATTGACATTTTTAGATTTTGACATACAGATAAAAATAAATCTACATTTCTTTGTGGTGTTTGATTTATAATTGCTACCTTTTTCATAAAAGCTTGTTTTTCTTTTCCATTCATTTTGTGGACATCAATTTTATCAAACATTATTTGTCCAGCATCAATTGTCTGTAAACCTAAAATTATGTTTAATAATGTAGTTTTTCCAGAACCAGAAGAACCTATAAGGTAATTACATTTACGCGAATCCATCTTAAAAAATACTCCTGCAAACAACGAGATATTAGTTCCTTCTAAGGACGGATGAGGAAAGATTTTTGTTACATCAGTAGCAGTTAATGTATGAATTCTTTGTGCAACCACTTTATCACCTCTATTCAGGATGTCTAAATATTAATGCTAGATTAATCCTCCTTAATCTTAGATATTCTAATATTAATTGTAAGAATAACAATATAAAAGAAAGAAGTGCCAAGAGTAGTATATAACCTATTGTATGAGTTGACAATTGGTTGATTCTACTTGTAGTTATTGATAGGATAAAATCACTAGTTATTAACGTTAGAATAACTACACTCAAGATAACGAAAATCGTTAATATCAATTCCATTATTTTCACGAATATGAGAGTTCTGTGATAATTAGCAGACATTCCAATTATACCTAGAGTTTTTGCTTTTGGATCTGAATTAATATCTTCAAATCTTTCATATACTGATAAAACAATCCAAAGAATGATTACAACTTCAAACACAATCGCTATAGGTGTTAAGAAAATTTCATTGATTCCATCGTAGATCTGGAGATTCACAAAACTTATTTCAGAAAACATGTTTAATGAATCTAAATAAGATAAAGAAGAATTAATATCTTTTTCTCGAACATGTATTAAATATGTTGTATCATATGTTGTTTCACTTACTACTAGTATCTGTTCTAATACATTGATATCCATAACACAATATTCAACATTCTGAGATATTGAATAGGATTCTTTCATCACAAGCCTAGGCCAATAATTAAAAAAACCATTAATTGTAACATTAAGAGCTTCAAGAGAACTATCGGTAGTATTAGCATAAAAAATAGACAAAATATGATCAATTGAATATCCATACTTTTTGTATTCAAGTGAAAGAAGGCAACTAGAAGAATTAAATTCATCAAGTGAACCCTCATATAGCCATTTTTGTATATCCTTCTTGGTGTAATACTCGAAGAAATCAGAAATAGATATCCCTTGAAGACTATATGTACTACTAAGAGTAAAATCACTCGTATTGAAATCAGTAGAAATTTCAATGATTTTTGTATAATCTATTAGATTCGTTAATTTCCCTATTTCATGTTCTATGCTTGAATTACTTGCACCATTAACTTTGCATGAAATTTCACCACCTAAATTCCACAATTGTTCTTCTTTTAAAGAATCAGCAGTTGTAAAACTATAAATGATAACTGACGACATCATTGCAAAAAGAAAAGAATATTTGAGCATTTTTGGATTGTAGAATTTTTTCCATAATTTCAACAATATAATGTTTGGAGAAGAACTATTGTTAGTTCGGATCTTATAATTATCATAACAAGATAAAATAATCTTTAAGATAATTTGTATTATTAGTAAGGCAAGAAACGCAATAAAAAGGGCCCCTGATATTAAAACATAGATGAAAAGAAGATTATATTCTTTATTCATCAGCCATAACACCAAAATCAAAGCAATTAAACTTAATAGCCTTATAGTTCTTGGTAATGCTTTCAAGAGAAGATTTCCTGATTTTGAATCAAATTTTCCCATCAATATTTTCCTTAGAAATAATTCATGTGTGAAAAATACTAACAAAGTTACCAAATAAATAGTAGAAAATATGATTATGAACTCTACAAAATTGATAGGTATAAAAATAAAAGCACTAGAAATTTGATTTTGTACTAATGTTAACAAACAAAGCACTGGATAACCTATACAAACCCCAGCTATTGTTATTATAGAAGTTTCAACAATGATATCAAATGATCGTTTCATCCACCCTCTTCCTGACAATATGAATCGAAGTTCTTTATCTCTAGCAACTAATTGTTTCTTGTTGATAGCTTGAATGAGTATTATCATTGATAGTGACCAGAAAACAAGTTGTATTCCCCTAATAT
The DNA here is from genome assembly GCA_964549075.1 of uncultured archaeon. Lineage (GTDB taxonomy): Archaea > Asgardarchaeota > Heimdallarchaeia > Heimdallarchaeales > Heimdallarchaeaceae > UBA460. Next base: position 5,960 of record CAZJUB010000056.1, read on the forward strand.
ATGAATACGCAATATCCACTAAAGAAGAGTTATTTTCAATGTCCTGTATTATAGGACTTGAATCGATGTTGATTGAAGCAAATTCATCTAGGTAAGAAATATGTCTATTGATCTCAATTTGGAAAGATTCTACTTTTTCATATGAATTCCGTGACCAAACTATTTTATAATATCCATTCTTTGTAAGCGAAAGAAGACCTAACAAAGTATAATAAGAAGAATCAGTTTCTATAAATGAATTATACAGTTCCACATATCTTTGTTCATTTATCAAAATAAACCTATAAACATCTGTAAAATAGTGTACTCTATAGCCTTCGATCAAGAAACGTGCAAAATAAGGTAATTTCTGAATAAAAGTATCTTTATCAAGAATATTTGTAACATTTATTTCCTTTACTACACTTTCATTAATTGTAATGTTTGTCTCACCTAAATTTGCAGTATCATCTGTATTAAGTTTTAATAGGATAGCATCTCCAGTGATTCCTCCTTCAATACTTATATTCAGCAGGTTCTCAAAGAATTCGCTATCAATGCCTAACAGAACTGTCATGTTCTCATCGTACGTTTGTATGAAATCATATGCAAATAATGATTGAGACAAAGGTTCAAAAGCATTAAAGGAAGTATAAGAAGCTTCTTCTAAAATGCTTGGGAAAGATTGAAGAAATGAGAGTGATTTTGACTTTCCAGAAAAGATAAAATCGGTTCTGTTTATACTTAAATCTTCATTAGATACACCATACACGAGAATTTTTTCATCTTGGAATGACGAAAAAAATTTCCCTAAAATACTAGGATTGACTATTTGAGGGAGCAGGATGAAGTAACAGCTTGATACAAATATTAGACTAATAATCAATGTTATACCAATAAGTTGATATTTTTGAGACTCAATTTTTAATTTAATAAAACTCATGATTTAATTAACCACCTTCTACTGAAAAAAAACAAGAAACTTAAAGATACAATACTTAAGATTGATATTCCAACTATACTCAATAATAGTTCTAAATCAACATCTGATGAATTATTGTTATTATTTGTAGAAGCAGATTCAATTAACCTAACTTCTATAAATTTCAAATCTTCAATATATCCCTCATTGAAATAACCCGGTCTACTTTCATCAGATGGAACAATAATAGATGAAACTGTTATACCTCTTTTAGTATCTACTGATACCTTTTCAACCAAATTATTGTATCCATGTATCTCTGTATATTCACTATGAATTGGATCATAATAGGTTTTAATAAATGCAGACTCATTGATGGATTTGTTTCTCTGCAGAGTAAAATTCAACCATTCTTCTTGGCTTCTAATTTTCCATAGTAGTAAATTTAAAATGTTGTAATAACTGGTAGTATAGAAAGGTTCAATTTCATTATTGAGACCATAATAAAGATTAAACTTACTAAATAAACCAGTAGAATTTTGTACTGTCTCACTTAATTCAACTTTTTGAGAGATCTGATTTGTATTATTATTGATAATGATTCCATTCTGAAAGAAAGATAAATTACAAAATACACGAATTTTGATGTTGCTCAAATCTTTAGGTAATTCACCTCCAGCACTCAATTCATATTGCACAGTATTGTTTATATAAAAATTAGTATGAATAGAGTTGATTATCTTTAAACCTTGCATATCATCTATAAGATTCGTTGAATATATGAATATAATATTACAAAATAAAACATATACTAGTACAGATTTAGCTATTTTGTTTTGTAATATTTTCATTAATTTTCACCTTAAAGAAAAAAATAAGGAAAAGAATATTTGAGCATTTGCTGACTTCTTATGACAGATATATTTGGTAATATACTCTAATGTCTCCTCCGTAATTTACATAATCATATAATCTATTATATACACTACCGTATGTTTCAGTTCCACCTATCTGGATTGCTATCTTTATACTACCAGCCCACTTTTTATCAAGTTTGCAGAAAAGCCACATTTGATATCCACTTTCCGAGATATCATATGTATAGCAGTCTTCTGTATAAACATCATCGTACCAGCTTTCTATAACACCACCTACCATTGACCAATCATCAATATAATCTTCGTAATCAACATCCCAGAAGTCACCAACACCATCTTCATAATTTTCGTCTGCCTTAAACTCTTTTCCATATTCATCATAGATCCTTTCCCATTTTACTCCAACATAGAAATTGTATTTTCCACCATCAAGTTCATCTACAATTGATACCTGTGTAATTTTGACGTACATTGTCTTCAAAGTAACAGTACTCGCTTCTGAAGGATTAAATATGAATGGCAATATCATTGTTCCAATTAAAGTAATAAAAATTAGTAAAGATGTTATCATTATCTGATTTTTCATCTTTAGTTTTTTTAATACTTAAATTCACCTCCGAATTTATGTATACTTTATGTATACAATGATAATTTGTTCATCTGAATATTTAAAAATTTGCATCATTTTTGTTGACTCAATTATCCTGTAAAGATCTTAGCAAGGATGCAACACAAACTCAATTTTTATAAACTTCCAAGGCTAGTATTAACAATAATTACACACAATTTCAGCTTATATAAAGAAGCATTAGTACTTTTACTAGTGTTCGTACTAAAGAATCATAACACAGCTGTATCCTTGTCTTTCATCCCAAAACCTAGGAGAAAGTTGAGTAGCAGTATAGTACAATATCTAGAGAATTGAAGAATGTGAAATTAATTGATTGTAACACTGACTTACATTTTCACAAGGGATTCTATAAACAATTCTGTCTACATCTAGGAATAGGTCTTTGTATTTTTGTTGGAAGTGTTTAAACTACCATCCAAGAATGTTATCACCTAAAGAGTAACAGATCTAGGTTGAATTAATAGTTTCCTTCTTCAGAATGTAAAATTACTTATTCTTGTGATTTTTAAAAGAACAAACAGAAAGGCATGACCTTGTTGATAAGGACATCTTCTTAGCAGGAGACATTTCCAAGAAGGGAGAGGCTTTAAATAGTTCATGTAAGGCTTACCGTTTATTTTTTCGATAAAAATCATTTAGAAGCAGTTTACATGCCTTACTAAGCGGAATTTAGATAAGACCTTATTAGAAGTTTGGATGATTTGGAAAGAAACAGGTATGTTATTATTAACTATCGTAGTGATGAATAGTATTATAATCGCATGTTGGTTCTAAAAATTTCTCATCACATTCTTTACATTCTAGATAAGGAGATTCCCCTCTAAGAATATTATAGAGATAAACTCCAGGTATAAGTAAAAGAAAGAGAACTATTTGGACAAGAATCGTATAATTGCCAATCGCATATTCTAAACCATAAACAAGGATTATTACTGAAGTATATCCTCCTAAACCAATCCCTAACCAAATTCTAAATAAAAATTTCAACCATTTTTTTTCTGGTTTGAGGAAAATTTGAATCAACGCTATAACAACACCAAAAGCAGCTAATAAGCCAGTGATAATTGGCTTTTCCTTGAAAATATTAAACATCGAAAAGAACAGCACTGTATAAAGTAGAAAACCAAAAAGAACTCCTGAACAACCTACACAAAGGACAAAGGGACCGATTCTTAAAATGTGATTATCGAATTTTTTACAGATAGGATGATGAGCTAAGTACTGCATTGAAAAAATTGTGATTCTGTATCTAAGACTTTTTTTTGGTTTTTCTTTTAAAGAATCTTCATCGCTTTTAGAAATGCTATTCACTTCAATCTCGACCTAATTAGAATCTAAATTCGCTCAAATAGTAATAATTTCTACTTTCGACATCTATTTCTATGAGAGAACCATTTCTTAATCGTTCAGTTGGTGAACCTAATGAAGGTATAGCACTGGAACTAACAACTATCTGATCTTCTGATTTGTAAAGCTTCATAGTAAAATATAGAGGATCTTTTCTATAATATACACCAACCCAAGCTTTTTTAGGAGAAGCAAGGATGAAATTTGCAGCTGTAAAATCCCATTTATTCAGAAGTTGATCAACCAATAATTTATCAGGTTGCATTTCATTTTCCATCATTGAAGTAAGCAATGCATAGAAATATTTTTCAGAATCGGTTGATCCTCTTAAGAAAAACCTTCTTTTATCAAAAGCTTTAATCTCATTCTTAATAGTTCCATTATGTCCGAAAACATATTCACTACCATTATACCAGTAAAACGGATGATTGTTCTTGATATTTACAGCGATTTTTGGAGAAGCTTGTCTTGCATGAACAAATAACAAATCTTTATCAATTTTTAACCAATCGTCTACTGGATTTCTTTCAAAAATTGGTTCAGCAAATCGCATAATTTCAAAATGATTATCTTTAACAAAAGCATACCCAAAACCATCTTTATGTTGCTCTAGTTTTGTTTCATTTCTTTCATGAACATCAAGTTTTGCTCCTCCTAAATAGTCTGAACACGAACCTATATACTCAGAATAAGCTTGACTATCTACATTTCGTCCTATTCTGAGAAAGAATCTGCACATAATATTTCATTTTGTCAAATAATTCAAGAGTATATAATTTTAACTCATCTACTAAACTGAGTCAAAGTAAATTTAATCACTTTCAAGTGAAATAAAAGGTTGTTCACTTGTAAGTACTGGTTCTGGAACTCCTTTAAGTACCATATCTTCTTTTTTAACAAAAATACCAATGACTAATACTGCAAAAATCATAATGGAACCTGTAATTAACATAATTATTTCTACTCCAAAAACAGTTGTAGATCCTAAAGTCCAAGATAAACCACTAAAAACATCATATAGTATTCCTCCTACTATAGGACCAAAAACTGAGCCAAAATTGCTGAATAGCTGGACGTTTCCAAATTCCAAACCTCGTACTTTTGATTCAACTAAATCTGCTTGAAGTGCTCGAAAAGCTGGCATGTTGATTTGTTGTACCATCTGTCTAGTAATAAATAATGCAACAAGAACCCAAAGAATCATCTGGAAACCAAGAGTAGCTAAGAGAAAAGCAGACGCAACACCCGAAATAATCACCAAAGCTTTCTTACTTGTTTTGTCTGCTAACCAACCACCTAAAGGATTGAATGTTACACCAGCAATACCTGCTATACCAAAAACAGTTCCAATTAATTCGGTACTCATACCATAGAATTGTTCTAAAAAGAGAGACAAAATTGGGAAGACCATAGCAAAACTAAAGCCATTTGCGAAAGCCATAACAAATAAAGCTCTTAAACTGACAGTTCTTTCCTTCCAGAATGAAGGTTTGAAAAATGCTGGAACTCCCAATCTAATCTTGAGAAATGACTTACCAACTTCTTTCATTGCCACTCCCAGTTCTTTAAGACTCATTTTAGCTTTTTCTGTTTTCGGATCAACAACAAGGAAATTAAACAGGATTACAGCTAATAATGACACACCACCCATAAAGAAAAAAGTGATTTGGAAAGATAATACTTCAACATTTCCAACTAAATCAATACTAGGTAGGAGATTATTATTAACAGTATCAAAGACACTAAAATTTCCACTACCTAATGCTAAGGGGAGTGATAATAAACCTATACCAACTAATTTGACAAAATCTAAACCAATAAGTGATTCAATTAGAGCAAAAAATCCTCCACCTACAAATGGACCAACACTCCAACCAAGACTCAATGAAAGCATGAACCAACCGATATTCCTACCTCTTTTTTCTTCTGGAGATATATCTACAACTGCTGATTCAGCAACAGGCCAGACCAGCGCAGAAGCTATTCCTTGGAAGAATCTTACTAAGAAGAGAGACCAAAATGCTCTAGCTAATCCGAAACCAAATGTTAGAAACACATACATTGTTAATCCAACTACGATAACAGGTTTTCTGCCAGCATTATCACTTAATTTACCAAAAAAAGGTGCAAGAAAGGCACGTGAAATCATCATAGCTGAAGTTAATAATCCTATTTGAGTCACAATACCAACTGTTGTAAATCCCCAATTCCAAGGTTTAAAAAAATGATTAGCATACAGAGCTAAAAAAGGCATTATTGCCCCAAATCCAAGGTTAACAATGAAACTTGATAACATTAAACCAAATAGCGTTTGGGTTTGCCTTTTCATAGGATTTCCGTTTAAATAAATATTTTAAAAAGCTATGGTTGATACTATTTACAGACAATCTCTTTTTCTTCGTTATCCTAACATTTTTTTATGTCAGTCATATTAAAAACCCATGCCCGAAAAAACTTTCACACGTGCAGCAGATATAATTCCCTCGGAAAAATCTGTAACTATCCGAGGATGGGTCTACCGAATCCGTAAACTCAAAGATAAAATCTTTGTTGTTTTACGTGATGCTTCTGGCATCATTCAATGTGTTGGTCAAGAAGAGAATTTGTCTCCTGAAAAATGGAACATGCTCAATGAAGCAGCAATTGAGAATTATATTATAGTTGAAGGTAACCCTGTAAAGGATAATAGGGCTGTAAATAATGTTGAAGTTAAATTAACTAATTTCAAACTTATGCATAAAGGAGAAATCTTTCCAGTTGCTAAAGATCAGAGTAAAGAATTCATGCTTGATAATACCCATCTATTTGTAAGAAGTTTTCAAGCGACTAATGTTTGGAAAGTCAAAGCTTCAGTACTTCGTGCTTCTAGAGAATGGTTCTTTGAAAATGATTTCTATGAAACAACTCCTCCAATACTCACTGGTTCAGCTTGTGAAGGGGGAGCTACATTGTTCAGCTTAAAATATTTCGATTCAACAGCTTATCTTAGTCAGAGTATACAATTATACTTAGAAGCTCTCATCTACAGCTTAGAAAAAGTGTATGCTATTACACCAAGTTTCAGAGCTGAGAAGATGAGAACTAAAAGACATGTAAATGAATTTTGGCATATAGAAGGAGAAGAAGCGTTTGTCGATTTCGAAGGTAACATGAAAATACAAGAAGAATTAGTAGCTTATATTGTTAGATATGTTCTTGACCATAACTCCAAGGAATTAAAAGAACTTGAACGTGATACTTCGATACTTGAAAACATCAAAGCACCTTTCAGAAAAATCACATATAAAAGTGCTATTGATACTTTGAATGAAAATGGATATGATTTACAGTGGGATGATGATATCAAAACTGAAGAAGAACGAGCTCTCTCAAATATTATTGGAGAACCTTTCTTTGTAAGAGATTATCCATCTAAGCACAAACCATTCTATGTTAAACTTCATGAAGATAATCCTCAATGGTGCTATTCAGCTGACTTAATGGCTCCAGAAGGTTTCGGTGAGATAATTACAGGTGGTCAGAGAGAAGATGTTCTTGATACTTTAGTCAGACGTATTCAAGAAGAAGGTTGGAAAGTCGAAGATTATTCCTGGTATGTAGATCTCAGGAAATATGGTTCAGTTCCTCATTCAGGTTTCGGTCTTGGTGCAGAAAGACTCACTTGGTGGTTATGTGGTTTAGATTCAATACAAGAAACGCTCCCCTTTCCTAGAACTAGAAATAGGGTTTATCCCTGATTTTTCTTTCTTTTTTATTTGAATAGTTTTATATTCGTTTTTGCATATTCTTTCTCTAATGAGTGAATTTGATCCTTATGGTTTCGCTATCCATCCCGAGTTCTCTCTATTTAACATAAGTTATGAGATAGAAGACTTATCTAACGAATCAGTTGTATTTGCTGTTCAGAAAGAAGGTTCTTTCAAACCTACTTTTATTATGTACGATAGTGATGGCAATGAAATTCTCTCTGCAAAAAAAATCTCAGCTTGGTCTGGTATTTACAGAATATTTAAAGAAGACATAAGATATGCAACGTTAGATTATTCTACTAGTTGCTGTAGTTCTCAGACAGAGATTGAAGTTGGGACAAAGAGGTACCTAGGTTCAAGACTAAAAGGTTCTTCTTTTGAATTCGTTAACAAGTTTGGTGACTTGGCTTTTTATTTTCAAAGGTATGTTAGATTAATAAAATCTGAATATCTTCTAGAAGTATATGATACAATTGAACCTGAGATTGCAATACTATGCAGTGTCATTATAGATACAATCATTAGAGCACAACAAGCTGCAGCTGCGGCTGCAACAACATAATTATTTTTTTGTGAAATTTAACTGATAAGAAAACCAATTACCATATTCATCTCTTAAAGCTAAACCAGCTCTAGTTGCCCATTTTTTTTCAGTTCTTCTTAGGGGATAATCAGGATCAACAAATAATTCACAAAGTGAAATAGTTCCCCCAGGTTTAAGAACTCGTTTGAATTCTTTTAATACATCAACTGGTTTAGGAATTTCTGGTAAACAAGCTATTGCAAAAATTACATCAAAAGAGTTATCTTCAAATGAAAGATTGTAAGCATTATCCAATTTTGGGAAAATATTAGTGATTTTTTCTTCTTCCAATATTTTCTCTAATCTATCAAGAACTGGTTGTTGAATATCTATTGTAAAAACCTTACCATTAGGTTCAGTCAAACTTGCGACAGCTTTAGTATAAGTTCCTTTACCGGGTCCAACTTCTAGAACTATATCACCAGATTTTACTCCCATTTTTGTGGCGATTTCCTCAGGTATCTGCCAATATTTTCTACGAATAGGATTATCTATTATATTTGTAAAAAATTGTGGAATTGGAAAAGGATGTATTTTTCTTATAATTCTAACAATTGTATGCCAGGTTATTAAAAATAGAGGAATCCCAGTAATTATCAGAAAAACAATTAGAGCAATATGCATAACATCAATATGATTTTACACAATAAAAAATTATCTAGAGAAAAATAAGAAAAGTAATTTCACTAGTTATTTATTGCTTCTCATGTGCTTCATCAAAGAAGTGAACCTTGTGCAATAATTCCCCTTCTTTTCCATGAGGAGTTCGTATTAGGTGATTAGAGGTTTTTTCAAGTTCTCTGATTTCGTCAGCTAATAAAGCTGCTTGACGGACCATCTCATGTGCTCCTGCAACCTTAATTAATGCTTTTTCTCGATCTTTTTCAACAAAGCAACCATTGACATTCACATTACCTACTTCTTTTAGGATATTAAGAGCTGCGAGTGCTTTAGGTCTAGAATACTCGTTAGTAAAATTAGCTTCTGTTACTACACCAATACTTGACATATTACGAGTTGGGAGAGTTGGTTTTGTACCAGCTTTGAGTTGTTCAATCACTTCATCCAACAATGCTGTGATATAAGAAAATACTCCGCAAGCACTGAAAGCAGTAATTATGTAGCCATTGAACAGACACATCTCTGTTGTATCTAAAAAGTCTCTTTTTGCTCCAATCATTGGATCAAAAGAAGCGATAATATAGCCAAGTCCTTCCTCTTTCCACTTTTCTCTAACTTCTTTATCAGCTGTATCAGAAACAACAATTAGTGGATATTTCTCTTTATATCGATCAATTACAGACTGTGGTCCTTTATCACTAGCATTTGGAGAGATCATAACCATCAAATCTGTTTCGACTTGATCAATAAGGGGAAAAATTCTTTCTGCAGCAGAAGTTTTCATTTTTGTAGAAGAACTGATAACAGTAGCCTCTATGTCAGTTCTACTTGCTCTTTCATCTAACATTATATCGATTAATGTTGTTAATGTAATATTTCCAATTTTAACAAAAGTTATCTTAACCATAGTAATCAAAATTATGTTTTCATCTACCCTTTATATATTTCATCATGTGGATGTATTTTAGAAAATTAACGAATAGTAAGCTTTTATAATGCATTAGTTCAAGTACAAACATATGAAAAGAGATCCTTTGATAATTGGAGTAGCATCAGTATTGGTAATTGCTTTTACATTATCATTATTGAATATCTATGTTTTTCCTGATATATTCTTTAATATCAAAATAGAAAGAAATACAGATAATGAAACTCAATTGGATCTTTTAGATGTTGCAGAAAAGGTTGATTTCGATTCTGATTTATTTGCAGGAGTTAATTTTACTGATCTTATTACTAGCAATCCAGAAAATGCCATCATTAATATCACACATATGATAGAATTAGCAGAAGAAAAACGATCTGCAGTATTTGATAATCAAGAGAATATTATGCCTAGAAGGATTAAGTTGAAATATAATGGAACTATTTTAGGAGTTGGAAATGAATCGCTTCCCTATGAGGGATGGATACAAACCCATTTCTTTGGTCAAATTTTAGGAACATATTTAGCTTTCATTAATCCATCTTCAAATTTTGAAGTCTACTCAAATTTCACAATTCAAAGTGTAAATACATTCAATTTCCAAGATACTGTAAATGCTCTCCAAGATATTTTTATCAATCCTTCGTTGAAACCAGATTTTGTAATCTATCAAACTATAGAATACACTGAAAGTAGAGGAATGTTTAACGAATATTCTACCGAGTTTGAAAGAATAATCTTTATAGATGCTTTTGGAGAGATTGTATTCTTCTTAACAACCGAAGGAAATTGGATTACACCCCTTTTATATTAACATCTGACATATTTGTTTTCCTTTTTCATAACTTTTAAAACAAGTATAATGATTTTTCATATATGGCACAAAAAGCACCATTTGGATTTAAAGTAACTCAAAAGATTTTTGCTCTTAGAGCCACCTATGACATAGTAGATGAAGCTACTGGACAAAAAATCTTTATAGCTAAAAGACAGATATTCGCCTTAACTCCTACACTTTGGATAGAAGATTTGAACGGAAATGAAGTAATCAGAATAAAATCAAATTTCTTATTTAAGAATAGATGGAAGATTACTCAAGGAAATAATATGATAGGGGAAGTGGAATTTCCCATAATTAGAATTTGTGGCATCAAATTTGACGTTCATCTAGCTGGACAAAGATACAGCGCTTCAGACATTCTAGGGTGGTCTTTCAATGCAGTAGACCCTTCGGGTAATATCGGCTTTACATTAGATAAGAAAGTATTCCATATAAAAGACACTTATCAAGTAACAGTTTATCCACCTTTAGAGCCTCTATTTGGATTAGCTGCAGCATTAACAATTGATTCTAAATTCTATCAAGGCAATAGATAGAATTTTATTTTTTTATCTTTTGAAAAATTTATTAAAGAGTATTTTAAAACCATCAACTATGAAGAAAGAGATTTTGGAAGAAATGGAAAAATTTCGAGTCTCTGAATTTGAGAAACTCGCAAAATCAAGCATGGTTCCAATATCTGATGGATCTAAACTT
>CAZJUB010000057.1:0-16955 GCA_964549075.1 uncultured archaeon
TACATGAACTAATACATGAGAGTGAGGAGATATTAGGTTTTTTCGGGATGAGTGAAACAGCGATAGGGGAGATATTGGTGGAGGGGATAGGATGATAGAAGTAGTAAACTACATAGTCACCAGGAGAAAAGAATTAAGGAAAGAAAGAAAGGAATTGAAAATTAAGAGAAAGAGATTCACTAGATTTCTAGGTTTTACACTCGGAGATTGTATAATGTTTTTGACATTTGGATCAGTATTTCTTGGAGCAGGAATAATAGAGGTTTGTCATCCTCTAGCAGGAGGGTGGAGCTCAGGAACGAAATTAAATCTAACAATTGGAAGTGTCTTTCTAGTTTTAGGAATGTTGTATTTCGTGCCATTGTCTAAGAAATATATGAAAGAAGTAATAGAAAGAGAGAAGAAAATAGGAAAATATAATGTGATACTAAATAATATGGAATTGTGGAATTTAGAGTACTTAGAAGAAAGGATCATAGTTATCAGGAATATACGAAAGAAGATAGTTGAACAATCAGAGGAAGAGAAGGAAAAGATAGAAGAGAAGATAAAAGAATATGTAGAATGGAAAGAAAGACCTGAGTTGAGAGAGATTCACTCATTCAATGAAAAGGACTATAAAAGGATGAGAGAGAACGTAAGTGAAATAGCTTTCAAGAAGAGGATGAGGAGGATAAAAAATGATAGAAATATCAAAATCGAGAGTCTGGTAAAAACAAAAGATGGTGATGTTATCTTGTTTTGTATAAAGAAGAGAAGATGGAAAATATGGAAAAAAGAAGAAGAGACACATAGGTTCATATCTCATGAATATTTAGTGGCTGAACATTATAAAATACCAGTTATTGAAGAAATAGGATTAATGGAGAGAGGGAAAGAGATAGAGATACGGATGGATAAGAGGTTCTAAATAACCTAATTAAAGTAGATTAAGTTCATCGAATAAATCAGTCAGAAATTTTGCTCTTTCTGGTTTTACATTGATAAAGTTAAGAATCATTATCTTGATGAATTTCTTAATCTCCATCTCAAAATCTCTATTATCAGGTATATCTACTGATCCAAAACATATGCTAAGCTGTTGAACCAGTTCTTCTTCCTCCTTTTCAGTTAAATCAGACAAGAATGGTTTGTATAAGTGAGCTGCAAAAGTCAAGATAAATTCAAAACCTGTAAAACCAAACATGTTTAAGCTTTTCATTAGAATTAGGATGAAACGGTTAAAAATGAAGGTACCAAAATTTCTCAGTATTATGGAATAAATTCGGTTCTTAGAATCTTCATCTAGTTTGGTACATATTGTGTCGATCATCACTGACCATATTTCAATGAAGTTTTGGGGATTGATTATGAATTCTTTTGCGATTGCTTTGAGATAATCTATAGCTATGTTGTTATTCATTAACATGTACTCTTCTGAGGTAATGAGCATATAAGTAATGATTTTCAGCTTGAATGCTTTATCTTCAAGATCTGAAAGAGAGAGTTCATCCAATTCTCTTTCTAAGTTTTCTAGTTTTATCCTATTGTTCTCAGAATCTACATAGAATGATCTATGTGCAAGAGAATTTCGTAATGCTGAATCCATAGCATCAAAAACCTTCTCATATTTACCGTTATTATACGAAATGACATTATTTATTCTAAGTTGTCTGTGACCACTTTGAGAGTTAATTCTCGAGTTGATTTTCTCAACATAATTACCAAAAAGAAACTCAAAATCACTCACATAGCTATTCGCATAATATTCATAGATATCACCAGAACTAGTTAATAACTGAAATATTTCCAGAATTGGTTTATAGAAAACCTCATCTATTCTCTTTTCAGAAATAAGTTTGATTACATCTTCTGAAATCGAATCTGGTTCTTGCTTATTTTTATTGATGATAAAAGTAAAAACCAGAAGAATAGTTCTGAATAATTCTTTTCCAAACCAATAATCGTAGAAATCCGTTCTCTCTTCTTCTGAAAGTTTATCTACGAAATCACCTGTAACTTCACCAAACTCCTTCCGAAGTTCTGAGATACTTTCATCTAATCTATTAGATTTAATATATCGACCAGCGTATTTGTTCACTCTTGGATGAATCATAAAAATCATCGTATCAATGAATAATTTTCTTGGTTTTTGTCTTATTATTTCCAAAAAACCTTCTAAGTTGAATGTTGGACCAAAATGTTCATCTGCAAATGAACTAAAGAATTTTCTAGATTCATCATCTATAATGTATGACTTTTTTTCTCCTTCCATAAATAGAAGAAATTAATTTTGTTTTTATTTGTTGCTATTTAAAAATATGAGATTGGAAGAATTGGTCTAAATCCGACTGTTTCTTGGGACGCATAAAATCCTTCAATTCTTTATCTTTAAGGTCGATGAACCACTGTTTGATGAGTTTGGTTTCAGGATGAACAACAGATTTAGGGATCCAGATAGGTTGGTCAGTGAAATTAGCCACAAAAGCAAGGAAAGCTTTCTCAGTTTCAAGATCAATCTTACCAAGCTTATAGGGAGAATATGAGCTCATACTAGTGGAGAAAAAGGTTTTCGATATAAAAAAGAGAGCAAATTGTGCGCGTCTTAATGAATTTTTATTTTTCACATTGTTCATCAGAATAAATTATGAAATCTTTTAATAGTTTATAAAGTTATAAAGATGAAATGAAGAATACAATCAAAGAAAATTACTGTGATAGATTCATAGAGATAACAGAATGTGCAGTAAAAGAGACTATGAATTACTTGAAATCATTAAAGGAGGAGGAACTCGAAAAAAGTAAAATCTTCTTTGATAGCTATCAAACTTATTGTATAATTAATGAGGGAAGCCCTGAAGAAGGTAGTATGGGTTATGAAACATTAGAACTATATACAATATCAATTTACTCAATAAGAGATCTACTCATAAAATACCTAACTTCAGAAAAAAACACACATACTGTTAAAGAGCTAGTTGAGATGGGGAGTTACACAGATACTGAAGCATCGATTTTGAATCCTCAATTTACTCTATTTGGTTTTACTTTCAGGATAATATTGGAAGAGATGTTTAAAACAGAAGATATTAACCAGATACAGAAATTGAATGAAATTTCATTTGATATAGAACTGTTTAATTGTATAATTTCGGAAATAACTGATTTCGCGGTGAAAGATGAACTAGAATGTGAGTATTATTATTTTATCTTTGGTCCCCCTTTGCAAGGTAAAGATGATTTCTTCAATGAAGAAATGCAAAGCATGATAACAATTCCGAATAATAAAAAAAGGGAGGATTTAATAAGAAAATTTAATTTTAAGAAAGGAATTTATGGCTCGGGAAAAACTTGGGAACAAACTCATGCCATTATGGGATGTTCAGGTTGGATATCTGGAAAAATAAGGATTAAAACACCAAATTTCGATGATAATGGTTCTGTTCTTAAAGAAGTAAAACTCCCCTCTCCAAAATATATTCAAGAAGCTTTCAATCTTTTAAGTGAAAATATAGATATTCACTTTGTTAGTATTCCTAGTAATTATAATTTGTATTCAATTTATATCTATCCAGAAAGTGACAAGGTACGATATGCATTAGAACGTCTTGGAAGAAGAAGCTTTCCTAAATGGTTGGAAGAGGTTGTTTTTTTCCCAATTGGAGAAGAGAAATTTATGTTGGATGAGACTAATTTATTCTTTATCCGAGGATATCCAGAAATGAGAATGAAATTATCTAAAACATCAATTGAAGAACTAATATTTACTAGATACATTAACCTAATAACCATATCAAACAGCATGAATGTAATTCTTGAAGCATGTATAATTCTTGAAACATTATTAACAACAGAACCAAAGGAATTGGGATTTCAGTTAAGAGTAAAACTTGCAGTTTTATTAGGTGAGGATTATAAACAGAAAAAATTCATTCAAGATGTAACTAAAATAATCTATGAAATTAGAAGTGATATAGTTCATAATGGAGGACATAAATCAGAGAAGAAGTCGAGAAAATTAGGTGGATTGATTAGAACTTCTAAACTATCCAAACAATTAGTCAAATTACTACTCTTAAGACTTATAACTGTTGAAGAGGGCAAATTGAGTATAATTAAAAGGGATGAACTAGTTACTCAGCTTGATAATTACATGATTGGAGAGAAAACGGAAATCAATTCTAATGTATATTTTGAGAAAAGAAGAAAAGAGTTTTTCGCAAGTATTCTTGTAGATCAGCAATTATCCATTCTTCTAAATAAACACACTAATGGGGAGAAAAATTAATATAAAAACCGTCTTAGGTCAAAATTGTTAAACATTATCAGAAAACAAAGATAGTTTGGTTTGAACCATTTTCTTCTCTTGTTTTTTCCACTCTCTTTTCCCTTCCTTGATTTGCTTGATAAACCATTTCTTGATTCGTAATTGTTTATCAACAACAGACTTAGGGATCCAGAGAGGTTCATCAGTAAGGCCGGAAATAGTAGCATAGTAAGAGTTAACAGTTTCAGCAAGAAGGTAATCAATAGAATAATCAGAGAAAGAAGGATCAGCAGGAGGAATATCTTCGAAAACCATAAACACTTTCAGAGAAGAAAGAAGAAAGAAAGTATAAAAAGACCAAAATATAGTATTAGGTCGATGATTAGCTCTTGAGTTCTAAAAATAAAAGTAAATCTAAAGGATATTGGAAAGGCAAAATAGGATTAGAAAGGGCAGAAAAAGAGATTTTGCAACTCAAAGGGGAATTAGGTAGGACACCTAAATTAAGAGAAGTAGGAGGGATATACAAAGCGATAACTTCTGGCTGTTGGACAGAGTATGGAATTAATACTTGGTCGGAACTATTAGAATATTTACAAATAGAATCCTCTACAAGTGAGAGGATAAAATGGAAAGGAGAGAAAGGATTAGAACAAGCTAAGAAAGAATATATCCGAATTTCGAGAAAACTGAAAAAACGACCAACACAACATGATATTTCAGGAATTACTAAAGCGATTAAAAGAGGAGTTTGGGTAGAATTTGGTATAGAGGAGTGGGATGATTTTGTTATTGCTTGTGGTTTTAAACCTGAAGCTAAAAAGGGAAAATGGATGGGAGAGAAAGGATTGGAAAATGCTGTAAGAGAAATTAACAATTTCTATGAAATCCATAATAAAGTTCCAACAAGTAGTAATGTCTCTGCAGGAATAATAGACCGAGCTGAAAAAGGACATTGGAAGGAATATGGAATAAGTTCATGGAATGAACTGTTGAAGTATTGTGGGTACGAAGTGCATATAGAACAGGGGAAATGGAGAGGAAAAGAGGGACTAGAAAGAGCGAAAAGAAAGATAGTGGAATACAGGCAAAAACACGAAAAGAATCCAACTACATTAACAAAAGGATTTAGAAGTCTTTCAAAATGCGCAAATTCAGATTATTGGAAAAAGTATGGTGTCAGAAATTGGGGTGATCTTTTAGATTATTGTGGACTAGAGCCAAATAAATTACCAACTGTATGGGGGGGAGAGGAGGGGTTGGAGAAAGCAAAACAAGAAATTCTTAAGTATTATAAAACGCATAACAAAGTTCCTAGAAAAAACAATGTGTCATGGAGAATTTCAGGGGCATGTCTACAAGGATATTGGAAAGAGTATGGTATATCTTCTTGGAATGATTTATTGAAGAAGTGTGGTCTTAAACCAACTCATGAAGGAGGAAAATGGATAGGAAAGAAGGGGTTAGAAAAAGCACAAGCAATTCTTCTAGAACACTATAAGAAGACAGGAAAAACACCAATTAAGAAAGATCTTCCTTCAGGTATAAGTGCTGCAGCTTTAAGAGGATACTGGAAGAAAGAAGGAATAGAGTCATGGAATGATCTACTAATATTCTGTGGATTAGAGCCTAATGTTGAGAAAGGAAAATGGATGGGAAGAAAAGGATTGAAGCTTGCTAAAGAAGAACTAGTGTCAAGATATAAGGAAACTGGCAAAGTGCCTACTTACAGTAATGTTCATGGTGGAATAACTTCAGCTATAGGTGCTGGCAACTGGCAAGAGTTTGGGATAAGTACTTGGAACGATTTACTTGAATATTGTAATCTTGAACTACATAATATATGGGGTAAATGGAAAGGAAGAGAGGGATTAGAAGAAGCAAAAAAAATCGTTTTAAACAAAGCTAAAGAATTAGGTCGAGTTCCTACCAGAAACGATGTAAGTAGGAGCATTGAAAGTGCTGCAATAGATGGCCACTGGATAGAATTTGGGGTACAAAATTGGAACGATTTACTTGTTTACTGTGAATTAGAACCAAGTCATGTGATAGGAATTTGGGTAGGAAAAGAAGGATTAGAAAAAGCTAAGAAAGAATTAATTGAGCTCTATAATTCACAGGAAAAAACTCCAACAAGGAATGCATTGTCAGCTGGAATACAGAAAGCTATAGAGAGGGGGGAATGGAAAGAATTTGGTTTTACTGGAAGTACATGGAATGAATTTGTTATTTATTGTGGATTAGAACCAAATATTGGTTATCATGGAGATGCATGGTTAAAGTGGGAACAGTGGTGTGAAAAAGCTATTTCACAAATCTATCCACATAAATTTAGAACCAAAATTATGCTTCCAAATAGAAAATTTCCTGATTATACTGTGAGATTAAATAAAAACAAAATTCTGATAATAGATGCAAAATTAAGCACATTTACAGAGGGAATAAAAAAAGATATCAGGAACTATTTAGGATATTGTGATCAACTAGAATTTTGGTGCTTGTTTGGAAAAAGAACAAAGAAAATTATTGACAATAAAGAAATATTATTTCTTAAGCCAGAAGACATTATAATTAAAATAAAGTTGGAGGAAGAAAGAAAAAAACTTGAAGTAGAAGTAAGAGAACTCTATGAATATTCAAGAAGTGTTTTTAGAGAAATATCTATGGTTAGAAAAATTAAAGATGATTTTCAAAAAACTTTGGATTTTTGGTTAGGTAAAAATTAAGGTATATTCTGATACAGCTTATTTGGCTTCAGAATAATCTCTCCTTCAAGTAATTTCTGTTCAAAGAACTTTTCTGCAACTACAAGATATATATTCTTCTCTTCAGCTTTTGAAAAGATATGAACATTATAGAAGTGAAGATATGTTTAAATAAAATAATTAGATTCAAACTAGTTGTTTGATATGGACTATGCAGATTTAGTAAGAACGGATCTTCCACCTTGTGTCTTAATAAAGCAATTTCTTGACTCAGAAAAAATAGTTAAATCAAGGACTTTTCCAGTATTTGTTGGTTATTTGGATGAAGTTATTGAGATAGCTAGAACCTGTTTCATTACAGAAGAAAATACTGAACAGCTTAAGTCATATTTTGAACATTTAGAAAGAGAAATAGAAGAGAATAAGAGTCGGGATAATTCTGAAGAAGTATCTTTAGAAGGATGTATATTAATTAATGAATTCGTTGAAAGGTTTCCATCTCTAAAATATGCTTTTATGGGAGCACATTATAGGTTTCGAGCTAAAGAGAACGAAGAAGTATCCTTTGATATATCAGTCGTAGGATTGCACCCTGTTCAACATATTTCGATAGATGCTTACGAAGATTATGAAGCAATTCAATCAGAAATTGTCTCACAAGCTAAGTTAAAACTTAAATCAGCTGAA
The DNA here is from genome assembly GCA_964549075.1 of uncultured archaeon. Lineage (GTDB taxonomy): Archaea > Asgardarchaeota > Heimdallarchaeia > Heimdallarchaeales > Heimdallarchaeaceae > UBA460. The sequence continues at coordinate 7,639 of CAZJUB010000057.1, forward strand.
TTCTTCAAAGAAGCTCAAGGGACAAATCTGATGTATCGTATGGAGAAGGCATTTGGGAAAGATTCTCTATTTGGTTATATAGCACGAAGAAACATATCAGAGAGTACTAGAGAAAAAGAGAGAGAGAATAAAGTAATCCAACCATTAATAAATGAATTAGAAAAAGTTGTAGAGGAAAATAAGGTCATATTGAATAAAATCCCTTATACAGAAATCCTACTAACTTATGATAAGAACACGAAAAGAGGAGGGTTTAATTTCCCAAAAGGTAGAATAGACCTTGATAATCTAATCTATTATGACGGAGAGATAGATTACAAAAAGATAGATGAATGGGGGATCTCAAATAATTACACCAAAACCGAAGAAACAATTGTTCGATTTCTTACTAAAATTGACCAAGAGATTAATAACAAAAACATAGCACTTTCAGTCATATACTTACTCCTACAAATCTACAATAAACGTGAATTTAATGAAAAGAGACCTATGGGAGGGATTCCAAGTTTCTATTATGAACCAGCTGCATTATTAGGACAAGGCTTTCAAGATTTTAGAAAAAGTATTCAAATTACAGAATCTCTCTATTCAAAGTACCATCTCAAATATTTGGATGATTTGTTTAAGAAAACCTTTGAGATATTTAATTCAGCATTTAGAAACTTGATAGGTCACGCATATTGGATTAGTCAATATGAAGAACCTTTTTACGAAGAAGTAGTAGATGTATTTTTGGCACTTCTAATCTCAAGATGGTTAATAATCTATAATCCAGAAAGAATAAAAGAAGTGTTCCAATTATTAAGAGAATTCTTTAAAAAATTCTTTGTGTTTAAACAACTTGATGAAAGAGTATCTCAATATCTAAAAGCTTTATTCAAGTATAAATTAACCGAATTTGTTCAAGATAATAGAATCTTGAGTGATTTGTTTGAGAAAAAAAGAGAAGAAACCTATGTCTTTGAAGAGGATATAAACACACTAATTGGAGAAATACAAAACAAAAACACTTTCCTTGAATGTAAAGACTTCCTTAATCACATTTTTACTTCAAATGAAGTTACTCTTCGTTCATTCATTTATAGATTAATGGAAGAATGGGAAGAAGATGTAGCCAACTATGCTTTCACAGAAATGATTAGAAGAAACTGGTTCCCAGAAACACTAGAAGAACAGATAACTTACAATCTAAGGATTGGTAATTGGGAAGAATTATGTAAAATTGAAGATGAACAAGCGATAAAACATCTTAGGAAAAAATTGCTAGAAAGAGATGCAAAAGAATCATTCAATATTTATTATAATCGTGACAAAAGAGAGATATTATCTCAGCTTGCTGAAAATAAACTAGCTATTGACCTTTTTATAGAGATTGCTGATAATGAGGATATAGAACTTAGCTCAACAAGTATATATTCTTTGCAAGAAATAGCACTTAAAGGTAATAAAAAAGCCCTTGACTATTTCCTTTCTAAAAAAATAAAGCATCTTACAGATTCTAATGAAGCACCTATTATTTTCTCAATTGGAGAATTAGCTAAAAATGGCAATAAAAAGGCAATTGACTTTATTATTGAGTATTCTAAGTTCTTCTTTCAAGAAAAATTATCAGATCTTCAGGTTAGTATTCGAGCAAATCTAATAGAATCAACAAATTTCTTCAACAAGTTAATTGATTTAATGTTTTGTCTAGATTCTGATGAGATTATTGATTTATTGGTTGAACAAGCTAGAATTGAGAATCCTTTTCAAAGTACTATTCTGGGAAGACTCTCAGATATCAAAGATAAAAGAGTTGAGAAGTTATTTTTAGATATATATAGAGGTGATTTCACTATCGATTCAAAGAAGATTGTTGCGAAAGAAATAGGAAAGAAATATGTCAATCATGCAATAACTCTATCAGAAAAAATCATTCTAGAATCTGAATTCTTCACTAATTTTTACAAGGAGGGAAGAGATAGAAAAACTCCGAAAGAACTAGTAAATGAGATGTATAGTGATGAACAATCAAAAGAAGATTTTTATCTCCTAAATGAACTAATACAAGGATTAGCTGAAAATGGAAGCTATAATGCTTTTGAGTATCTAACATCGCTACTACTACAGCAACATACTAGTGTTATTTGGGATTATACTAACATAGGTTCATCATATTATTCTTTTAACGAACAGAAAATCACACGTCTTTTAGACATCTATGATAAAATTCCTGAACACTTGAAGATAATTGTAGGTGGAGTTTTTGGAAGGATGTCAGAATTACAGAGAAGTAAAAGAAAAGGAGAGATAAGAGCAATTTTAAGAGAACTTCTAGAAAAAACTAAAGGTTCATCGAGCGATTTACATTTAATGTTCGAAAAACTAATCGTCTTACATCCTCCTGAAAATCAGGATTACAGTGAATTAGAAGAAATGGTAGTAAAATTGTATAAAAACAGTAAAATTAGTATAGGGTCTTATTTTTATTTTAAAATAATGAGGTCTTTTCCAGAAGACTCCAGAAAAAAGATCACCACAATTCTCAAAAAAGATGACTATCACATTTTTAAACACCCACAGCGAAGAAGAATCCATTTGATAGGTTTGAAAGAACACAATGTAAAGTTAGATGAACCTGAAGTGCTTGAGGGCGATTCAGAAAAGGAATCTACACTATTGATAGATGACATCCTTGATTCAGAACAGAAGGAAACAATCAGACAAGAAGTTTTAGACGCATTTAGAAGTATGAGTAAAATAAATCAATTCATCGGGATAAGAACATTTCTCACTGAAGAAGATGAGATGAAACTTAAGTGGCGTGATGTAGAACAAAGATTATCCAAGAATCCAGAGGAATTTATTCAAGATTTGGAAGAGATAATATTTAGTGAGGAAGCAGAAGTTAGACTGAGAAGAATAGCAATTCACGATTATGCTAAGCTATTTTTTGCATATAGTTTTAGTACAAGGAAAAAGGAGAGAAAGAGAAGAAGGGACAAAATATTACCACTCCTTAAACATGATAACAAGGATATAAGAGCTCAAGTAGTTTATTCTTTGATATTCAAGATAAGATTTACAGGAGGTCTAGAATTTGAGGAAATTGAAGATGAATTGATTTCTATGAAGGAGAGGTTCATAGAAGCAGTTTTTGATCAACTGAAATATGATAAGAATCAGAGAGAGTATTTTGATAGCGAAGATTATTATATCAAACTTCTAGAAGAGGAAGCAGGACTAGAAAATTTCGATATTCTACATGAGATCATTAGAAAGATATCGAATGAATACAAGGAAATAAAGAATGTACTTCTAAAATATCTAGATGATTCAGATGTCAGAATAAGATTACTTGCTTTCGAATTATTGATAGCTTTGGAAAAAGGCTCAGAGAAAATAAGTAAAGATTTGGAAAATGTGATTTCTAGGATGCAAACAGATACAGAAATAGAGAAAAATGAAATATTGAGAATATTAAAAACTCTAGAAGCCTTTTGGACTTTAGAAAATTTACTATCAAGTCTTCAGAGTAATGACTATTCAATTCGTAAAAAAGCTTTGAAATTAATAGAAAAAAATAAAGATGAAAGGTTGGTGGATTTACTAATTGAAGCTTTTCATAAGGAAAATAGTCAGAAACTCCACATTATAGATTCTTTAAAAAAAATTGGTGATAAAAGAGCTATTCCGCTCTTAATTGAAGGTTTAAAAGACGAAAATAAAAGTGTAAGAACCTATTCTGCATCAGCTCTAAATCTTCTTCAAGCACATGAAGCAGTTGAACCGCTTATTGAACTTCTTGAAGATGAGGAAACTTCTGTAAGAAAAGCAGCTATTGCTTCCCTTGGAAACCTAGGTGATCAGAAAACAGCGCAATTACTAATCCCGTTCCTTCAAGATGAGGATAGTACTGTGAGACATGCCACAGTTGTAGCCCTTGGTTCACTGGGAGATAAGAAAGCAATAGTTCCTCTAGTTAACCTTCTAAAGGAAGAACAGGATAAGCATCACAAAAGAAGTATCATAAATTCACTTGGTCGTCTAGAAGCTAGTCAAGCAATAGATTTGCTAATAGAAGAATACAAGGATACAGAATCAACTGTTAGAGTGGCTGCAATAAACGCACTGAGTAACTTTGATGACCCTCGAATTAGACCATTTCTAATAAATGCATTAAATGATAACAGTCCAGGACCAATCAAGAGTGCAGTAGAAGCTTTAGCAAAAGAAGGAGTGGAAACATTAAAATCTCTGCTCTCTCACGAAAATGAGTATGTGGTACAACTAGCTATAGAAGAAATAGCTAAGATAAAATCTAAACCAGCAATTGAAGCATTATTAAATGTCTTGAAAAAGAAGGATTTCAAGTTAAAACAGAGTGCTATATATGCCTTAAAGGAAAATGGTGATAGTAGTATAGTTGAACCATTAATGGAGATGTTAGTAGAAGAGGGATGGTATAATCGTACAGCTATTCTAGAAACTATTGAAGAATTCAAGGATGAAAAAATAATAGAGATTGCTTATACTTCCACAATTGAAAGTTACAAGAATGAAACTGATAGTGGAACGAAACGAAGTATGATTTACTTCTTAGCAGATTTCTTGGAAGAAAGGAGTGAAGAATTTCTAAAAGAGATTCAAGAAATTGAGACAAATTCAGAATTAAAACAACTAATTCAAGAAGAATTAGAGGAATTGGAAGAAGAGTTATAAACCAGTTCTGAGAAAGTTGATTGACATGTTAAGAAAATTAGGGAAGAAAGAAGAACTACAACTTACTTTGGAAGAATTATTAGAAAAGCTGAAAAATGAAAGTCCTAAAATAGGCTTGAACAAATATCTTAGTTGTCTTGAACAAGGAATTCTGAAAGAGCTTGATCTTAGTTGTCTTGAACAAAGAATTCTCGAAGAGCTTGTAGTGAATCCTTATCTATTAAGTAAAGATTTAGCTAAGAAAATTGATATAACTGAGGAGATGATTAAAAAATTATTTAAAAGTTTGAGTACTAAAGGTATTCTCTTATGTCCTTCATTAAATTATTCTACTTCAGATTATTATGAATTTTTTGCGCTTGGGATTGATAATTTGAGTGATAATAATATAGTTTTCTTTGAAAAGTATGAACTTTTTCCCAGTTCCTCTATAACTAATGGTTTTTCTTCTAAGAAGCTTAATAATTCAGCTATATATACCGTGACAAATAAAAAGATAGTTTTTAATTCCAGAATTTTAGCTTTGAAAGTAATAACAGATATAGGTAATGTTTCAATTAGAACATTATTAAGAATGATTGCAAGATTAAAATACGAAGAGGAAAGTAGAAACTATCGACAAAACTATCGACAAAGTGTTTTTCGGTTTTCACTCTCTAATTCAAATAAACTAGCAGGTAAAGAACTGATAAATTTACTCGTCATATCAGAAAAGGAGTTTAGCAATTTTTATGATAAAATTCCATTTATTACAATTGCATCTTTTGAAACAATTAATAATTCAGGTAATATTAAATGGTTTACTTTTCTATCTATCTTACCTTATGATATAAATTTTATACGAAAAATCATAAATCGTTATATAAATCTTGAAAAAAAGTTCTTTGAAATAGTTATTAATGATGAAAGAAAACAAGTTCTAAAATTAATAGAGGAATCAGTCAAACTAAGTTTTAACGATCTAATTAGAGGGAGTCTAGACGAGAGAAATGAAGCAATAAAACAACTAGGTAAGGGATGGGAACGTTGGGAAAGCATTATTTATGTAGAAAAATATTTACAAGAAAATCCAACCGAACATGAGGAAATTGCAAAAGCTTTCTTCAAATCACTTTTCGAAAAAAAAGACTTTCTAGATAGGGGAGTTGACAATTCTTCTATTTTATATTCTAATATAGCTAAAAAAATTAGATCTGAAGCAATTCTAAATATTTTAGAAAAAGAAGAAAATGAGAAAATTAAGATCTGGATTATAGAATTCTTAATTAAATTAAAAATTATTAAAATTCAAGAATTCCATACTAACGAGCAGAAAGTCGCTGCATTAAATGTTCTAGGGATTCTAAAAATTCTCAAACTTCAAATAGACAAGGATAAAAACACAATCACTTCTCCTAATCTTTTATCGAATCTTGAAAATCACAAAACTGTTGAACTTATGATTAACCTGCTTAAAACTAGAGATAATGAAGTAAAAGAGAACGTAATAAGAGTTTTAGGCTTATTAGATCCAAGTGTGTTAGAAAAAATATTAGAACCTTTAATATTAACAATGTTAGATGAAGAAGATAATAAGATCAGAAAGATGACAATAGGACTCTTGATGAAATTTAAAAGAAATGTAATGGAAACATTAATGACTTTAGTTGAGCAAGAAAGAATAACAGAAACTGAAAAATTGATAGTTATTCATGAGCTAAAATTGTGGAATATTGCTGATATTACAAAAAAAGTATTAGAAAAAGAAATGGTTAACCCAATAGATGCTCTTGAAGCCTTAGTTCGATTAGGTGATAAAGATTCATTACAAAAACTATATGACATTCACCCACAAAACCAATATGGTTATGGTATTTATCCAACTCATTGGGATTTAAATGATGTTGAAAAAGCATATGAAGCTCTTGTTCGACTTGATAAAGAAGGTTTTATTGAAAATCATGAAGAAAGACTTATAGAAAGCATGAAGTATAAACTGCGGGAAGTTACAGATGATAACTCTGCTAAAGTATTGTTAGAAACCTATGTAAATCAATTGAAAGAATGCAAATCTATCAAAGCCATTTTATGTTTTCTTGATCCTGATCAATTTGATGATGAGATTAGCGTTAAAGTTTTAGCTAATTCAAATAATAAAGATATTCTTTCTGTGTTGAAACAAGAACTAACTAATGATTGGCGAACAAGAATACTTATCCAATTACTGAAAAATAAAGATAAAGATATAAGAAAAATTGCTGTAGAAACCTTGGGGAAGTTACACGACAATACAGCAGTAGACCCACTTATTGAAGTACTGAAGGATGAAAATGAGGAAATAAGAAAAACTGCTAGTTATGTTTTGAGGTTTTTTGGAGACAAATGTGCAGTTGAACCATTAATCCAGACCCTAGAAGACAAAAATTCAGATGTAAGAAAACAAGCCATTGATTCTTTGGGATTTTTTAGAGATAGAAGAGCATTAGAGCCACTTATAGAAACATTGAAGGATAAAGACCCATCAGTAAGACTGACTACTATCGATACTTTTTGGCAATTTTCAGATATAAAAATAATAAATCCACTTATCGAAGTACTGAAGGATGAAAATGAGGAGGTAAGAAAAACTGCTATTCATACTTTGGGGCTTTTCAAATACTATAGCACATCAATACCTCATATTAAAGTACAGAAGGATGGGGAAGAAAAACTGATTGCTATCAATACTTTTGATAGTTTAAGGGATTTTCCAGATATGAAAGTTATAGATTCACTTATCAAATCACTGAAAGATGAAAATAAAGAAGTAAGAAAAACTACTATTGGTACTTTAAAACATTTTCCAGATAAGAAAGTTATAGATTCACTTATCGAAGAACTGAAAGACGAGAACTGGGAATTAAAAATGGCTATTGCTTATGTCTTAATAGATATGTTGTGCAATTTAAGAGTAGTAGAACCATTAAGACATGCGCTAGAAGATGAAACCGATTTTCAGACAATGTGGGTGATTTGCTACATACTTTATGTACTAGATTGATTTTATCTTAGAGAAGAAAACTGGATGAAGTTGATTTATAGGTTAGAAAAGGGAGATACTTACCAATACTCAAAGAAGAAGCAGAGAATAATTTAGACGTAGAGTTCAAGTTTAGGTTATATCAAGTTATTGCAAGATGAAAACAGAAAACTAAGAATGTATGCAGTGCAAACGCTAGGGCAACTGGGGGATTTAAGAACTGTTAACCCACTTCTCCAAATTTTGAAAAGCGAAGACCGTTTTGTAAGTGGACATGCAGCGCTAGCATTAGGACAATTGAGAGATCTTCGATCGGTTGCTCCATTAATCCAAGTGTTGAATGATAAAAATGAAGATGTAAGATTACGTGTTGTAGAGGCCTTAGGACAACTAGGGGATCCAAAAGCGATTGAACCACTCATTCAAGCATTGGAGGATAAAGGAAGAAAAGTAAAAGAAATCGCTTTTTCTGTATTAGTAAAATTGGGAGATCCAAATGTAGTTGATCTGTTTATCCAAAGGTTGAAGGATGAAGACAATAAGGTAAGATGGTATGCTGTGCGAGCTCTTGAACATTTAGGGAATCCGAGAGCGGTTGAACCTCTAATTCAAGCGCTTAAGGATAAAGACTTTATAGTTGTGGGTTCTGCTGCTCATGCGTTAGGACAAATAAAGGATCCAAGAGTTATTGGACCACTAATCCAAGCACTAAATGAAGATGATCGTTTTGCTGTGAGTGCTTTAGATCAGATGAGAGAACCTCAGTTTATTGAATCTTTTATTCAAGCATTGGGGAATGAGAACAAGAAGATAAGATTGTATGTTATTTCTGTGTTACAACAATTCAATGGTAAAAGAGTTATTCTTCCTCTACAACAGGCTTTAGAAAAGGAGAAAGATAGAACTGTTAAAGAGATTATCAGAGGTACAATACAGATAATAAAACAGAATCTGAATAACTGAATAGCTTTTATAGAAATTTAAAGAGAAGTGTATTGCTATGAAGAAAGAAGAGCAAGAACCTACCTATAAGGAATTCAGACATATTTTAATAACTTACTTCTCCTTACTGAATATGAAATGAAAAGATTAGTCATAAACTATCAATGTTTATTTTCCTCATATTTCAGGTCTAAATGATCTCTAACAGTTCTCATAAATAGTTCAATTGAATATTCTGATACATGCTTCATGTTTTCAAGAGGATCAAATTTCAAATATTGTATTCCATCTTTAATTAAAACTATCTCACTTAAATTGAAATCCTTTGACCAAGAACATTTTTCTCTATCAAATTCTCCTCCAAGAAATAGGTGGGTGTTAGGACCTTTGGGATGTATCAGATGATTACGTATTTTTTCATTAAAAATAACAAGTTCATCAGCTAGCTTTGTGGAAATTTTGTTCAACTCTTCGGCTTTCCTAATTCGTTTCGACAAATAAGAAACTTCAGCAAATTCTGTAGCAGAGATTATTGAAGATAAGAATGAATCTATAGCAGAGGCAATTGAAAGAATTGAAGCAGCAATAATCCAAAACGGACATGCTTTGAAGATGATTCCGGATCCATCAACTGGCTTGTGGAAATGTGTTGATGAGTTAGTAACAGAGATTAATA
>CAZJUB010000058.1:0-16563 GCA_964549075.1 uncultured archaeon
TGAAGACCCGTAGTCTAGTGGAAGGATACGGGACTCTGGATCCTGAGACAGGCGTTCAAATCGCCTCGGGTCTACCATTTTTAACATTTTAAACATAGATTCTTTTTGTGGATGGTTTTTTCATTACAATTATTACACAGTTTTACTTGTAGCTCTTCTAGTTGATATTTGCTCAGTTTATCCATTAAATCCTCTTTTGATACATATTCGATAAGAACAACATGAGGTCCACCTTCGACCATCCTTGATAAAGGTCTATTTTTTTTATCAATCAAACCTATGACAGGGATATCATAGATATAAGCATACATGATTTCCATTCCTACTCCATGAGATGGTTCATTTACATCTGCTATAATAATATTAGATTGTTTAAGCCAATAAATATCTCTTTCAAAAATTGCTTTAGATGTGGCATCATCCATCTTTCCTGGAACAAAAGGCAGGAAATTCTGATCCTTAACAAAATCGATTAATAAATTTAATAACGAGAAGTCAAGCTGTTTAGCTTTTATCATCGAACAAGCGATGTAAATATTCTTACTTCTCTTAGACATAAATAGAAGAAAGAAAATAAAACTAAAAAATATTCTGCTTACTCAACGATTTCTTGTTCAGCCATATTTTTTAGTGCGATTAAAGCTTTTAGAGCAATTGTTGTTTCTTCGATATTTCCACCCCATAGTCCTTCTTTATCTTGGACAGCTGCAAGATATAGAGCTGCTTTCTTTAATGATAAAGATTCTGCTGTTTCGCTTGGAATAAGAGAAAGAATAACATATCCTGTAGTACCGATATTTCCACCCCATGAACCTTCTAAAAATTGGTGCCCAATAACTGCTTGGATGAATTGTTGTCTCCTTGGTGGAGCTCTTCGAATATCATGTAAAGCCAACATTAAGCGAGCAAACATCTCTATAGGCGTTTTACCAGTTTGAGAAGTAGAAAATCTTGCATAGCCTCGTTTTATCACAATATCAATTGCTGCAATGAAAAGATTAGCCATTCTATCTAAAAGTTTGATATTTCCAGTAACATCGCCAACATAACTCATCATTATATGTAATGGAGTTGTTCTAGAGCGTAAATTGGGGGTGAACCTGTTCAATTTGTTGATGAAATCCCATTCTGTTTCTTCAATAGTCGAATTGTAAAAGTCTTCTATTTCTTTGATATATGTATCAAAAATGACCGGATTGTATAAACTTAAGGTATGAAGAATAAAATAATGCTCATAAGTTGTATCAACTGTTTCAGCTGTTTCTACTATAGCATTCAGACTTTCTAAAGATTTTCTGAGTTTGAAGGCTTTCTTACCTTCTTCTCTTTGAACTATCCATTCTGTATCTTCATTGTAACTAAGTTTGTAAAATAGCTCAACTACACAAGCTGTTTCATAAACAGGACTAAGGTCACCCCAAAGACCATCTTCGTTTACTCTTTTCTTTAAAGCATTAATACCTTTATTGATAGTTTTATCAAGATTTAAATCAGATAATCGCTTACTTTTCAAATCCTTTTCTAAAAGTGAAAACTGATATTCTAAACCAAAAGAATCAGATCTATCTGCTCTAGGAATTGAAAATAGAAAATATGCTATTTCTATTATATTGAGAAGGAAGAAAAGAACTATTAATGCGATTGTTTGAGGATGGATTTTTCCATCTACTGTTGTGTATAATCCTGGAATAGCTGCATAGAGTACTATAACAATTAATGATAAGATTCCCATAATTGCAAGAACTTTGTTTGAATTTTCACCGAAAATATCCATTCGATAATGATTCTCGATGTAACTCAAGATAAGAACTATCTCAAAAAACAAACCAATTGGAAAGAAAATGTACTTTCCAGTTGAACCTATTGGTGCAATTGAAATTGCAAATATGTATACCAGTGTGATGGCAAAAATAGTGATACTAAAAACAATAGTCTCTACTAGTCTTCTGAACCCAATTTGCTGACCAAACTTTAGAACCCTCGAATATATTTTGTAAGTCTCTTGAGTCATCAAGATAAAATAAATGGTACATTATTCTTAAATCTTCTCTCAATAACAGTTAGAGATAAACTTAGGTGAAATTTATGCTAAGACGATTGCTAAGATAATAATTATGATTGCAATAGCTGTAATTCCACCCATTATCCATGCCCATTCTTTGAAAATATTTCCAGCTTCTTCTGGTTTTTCTCTCTTCTTCATACGTAGAGCAGCTGCAACCCCTCCAACTGCAAGAGGATATAGGAGGAACACAATATTGACAGCATTAAATCTTGCACTCAGAAATACTGAAACTAGTGAAATTAAGAAAATTACTACACCAACGATGGAAATTAAATCTAGTATCTTATCTCCGAAATCTATTTTACCATATTCTTCCTTTACTGAAGAAATAGTCTTTCCGATATTTTCTCTGATACTCATGGGTATTCACTTTTTTGTATCTCTCGATTTAAAGACAGACAATCTATTTATAAAGAATTTTGTCATGTAGTAGGCTACTCGACATTCTCAATTTTTACTCCAGCTGATGTTTTCAGGTTTTCAAACGTTTTCAGGTTTTTTGTAACTGAACCTATAACTGCCATCTTTGAATCGAAGTTTTGATCAGCTAATAGTATAATAATTGCTTTAGCTTGTGAATCATAAGCAATTTCACCTTTTTTACCAAATTCTCGGGGTTTTTCGATGGCATAAAGAACTTCTGTAGGAATAACAAACATATCTCCTCGCTTTAAACCTCGAGAAGTAATAGGTAAACTTCTGTTGATTATCTCGGTGAGATGCGGACCTTTGATTCTGACTAATTCTCCTTCTACATCCTCCATTCCTGGAATGGTGAACTTGATTTTATAAACGTCTCCAATCATAATAAAATCCGTGATTCTTCACCCATATTTATATTGTTCTGTATGTTATCTTTTTGAAACAGAATCTATATTAGAGAAGAGGTGAAATGTATATTAGTTTCTACTAAATTTGTAGGAGAGTAGCTTATGAGTCGCTATATCACACCCAAAGTAGACGTAAAAGAGCTTCTATTGGTTTCTGAAGAAGAATCAGATATAAAATGTGGAAAATGCAACAAACCGATGATGTTCACTATTTATTATAAAGATAAAGAATCATATGATTTTCTTGTATGTAAAGACTGCGAAATTTACATGCAAAGAGTAATTGTTGAAGACGATTTCTAGAATAATATAGTATTTTTCATCTATCGAAAGTAAACTTAAAAAAGACTATAGGGATTTTAATAAAAATAGCTCCATCGTCTAGTGGCCAAGGATACAGTGATGTTCTCACTGTGACGGATGTTCGAATCATCCTGGAGCTACCAATTTTCTTTTCTTTTATGGTATAATTTCTCTCTTTCTTTCAAACACTACTCGTGCGATATCTTTATTAATTCTTATTAGAATTAAAAATTACACAAAATGGAGGTGTCATAGACAAAATGAATGCAAGAAGAAATATCACTATAGAACCATTTGTTTGCATCCTAAGACATACTATGACATCTCAGGAAAGGTTCTAACCTTCTCCCTTTTGCAACTTTTTTACCTAAGAAATCTCTACAGCAAATGATTCTCTTTTTGTCTTGACTCTCTATGTGGATGTGATATTAAAGTGCTAAACAAAGAATATTTAGAAAGAAGAGATGGAGCTGGTGTTGAGGAGATCTCTACATCAGAATCTATAGCTGAGGCTATAGAAAACGGTTTAATAGCTGAAGCTCGTCAGATAATAGGACAAGGTAAAGAAGCATTTGTTTGTTGGGGTACAGACAATCAAAATCGCATGGTTGCTGTTAAAACATACAAACTTTTCAAAACCACACATAGAGATGTCATTCACGGTACTTACCGAACTAATCCCTATGTGATTGTTTCCCAATTTGCTAAACTTGAATATTATAAAAACCTCGACTTATTTCAAGCTAAACTTCCCGTTCCTGAACCTTACAAATATGCTGGTTTCAGTTATTCTATGCAACTGATAGGTGATGAAGAAGGTCCTGCACCTTTATTAAGAGATGTAAGTAAGAGCTTTTTTGATGATCCTGCAGATATCCTAGAAGAGTGTATCGATATCTTATATGATATGTTCCAAGCTCATTTTGTTCATGGAGATTTTAGTGAACATAATCTGCTATGGTATGATGAAAAAATACATGTTATCGATTTTCTTCAGACCAAGCACTTTGCGTTGAAAGATGCTGTTCCTTATGGTTCATCGTTAATTCCACTATCTAGAGCATATAGGATTTTGAAAAAAGATCTCAACTCTCTTCTCCCTTTCTTCAAGAGGCTATTCAGAATTGAAGTCAACTATGATGAAGTTCTGGAGTATATTTTAGGAGATATAAAAAATAAAATTGATAGAGAACTCGAGCTTAGTTTAGAAACAAGTTCGTAAATTCTCTCTTTTTTATTTTAATTCTTTTATTCCTTTAAGAGTGCTTAAACCATAACTATCATCTTGTTCTGTGAATATTGCTTCTATACGTTCTATTTCGTTTGTAGTTTTTTCTTTCGAAACAATCCTTGTTTTAATCTGAAACTTTAATTTCATCATATCTGCCCATGCAGCTAAACCCTTGTCTTTTGGTTCTTGTAATGCTATTTTTACCGTCTCTTCAAGTGTTTTAATCGAATCATCTGTGTTTCCTTTAAGAAATTCACCTAGTCCAACCATCCACATTGACCAAAGCATGGAGGTTTTTTCACCTATTGCTTTTCTTAATTCCAGATCTTTAACAGCTGCTTGATATCCAGGTTCAATGAATTTTTTATCTACACCATCATCCATGTTAGGGAAACAAAAAGAAGCAACATTATGATTAAGTTTACCTGCAGTAAGCTTATCTCCTTTATCTAAAGCATATTTGATTGCTAGATCAGAATAAGCGAAAATTTCATCCATTGTTGAAATTTGCTTTCCAATGGGAGGCCAGCCTCCTCCAAGTTCTTTAATTTGAATTTGAACGCTAACAATTGTTTTGAGTGTTTCAGTTTCATCATCAAAAAGATTGCTGATAAAAGGAATGATTTCTTCTGATTTATTATTTTTATAACATTCAAGGAATTTTTTTGCAATTTCTTTAGGTTCCATTTTTATCAATAAAAGAATCGAAATTCAGTTTATAATAGTTTAAGTAAGGACAAATTTCTAACCTAAAGCGAAATAATAGATTAAGAACAAGATGTTGCCTAGAAAAAGATTTAGAATATATCCAAACAACAGAAACACAACACCAGGAGGTAAAACTTTCACCCATATTTGCTTTCTTCCTGTTTCTTTTATGTTCTCCTCTACTTCTTTCTTAAATTCCTCCTCTTCTTCAACTTCAGTTACTTGGATAAAATGTTTGATATTCCATTCTTTTCTCTTATTATCATAAACTTCAGAATAAACTATATCATGTCTGTTTACTGCTTTTTCAGTTTGAATCAAGTAGCCTGATATCATCATCAAAATTTTGCTAGCAAAGTTGGCATTAGTATTTTCAAAGAGTTTCTTTCCCTTTGTTTTGAGAAAAATATTATAGAAAAGTAAAGGTAGAGGATAGAATATCACCATCACAAGTAACCAGTTAAAGAAAGTATTGAAAATTGGAGGAATGAAGGTATATACACCTTGTGTTAAGAAATTCCAATTGAAAATGTAGATGGGAGTATTAAAAGATAAAGCCATGATCGCTTTTGCATCTGCCCCTCCCATAATCCCTGTATAGTAAAGTAATAATCCTAAAACAATGCCAACTCCAATATTTACTCCATACATTATTCCAACTTGTCTTGGATTTTCAGAATAAATTATTAGGAAAATAGATGTAATAGCACCAGTCGAAGCTATAACAATCCACGGTATATCAGAAATCTCTCTTTTTAATAAATCAAAAACTGAACCAAAAATTAGACAAATTACTACCGCTGCAACTTGAATATAAAACATAACATGGAATACTATTGGTGAAGGTACGACCATTTTAATACACTAATTTGGTGATTAAAGCATTATAAAAATGATTTGTGTGTGTCATTAAAAAAACTGAAATAAACTTAAAACTAATTAATCCGAGTATCGTTTTATAAGATGATAATAGATGACTGAACTAAACTTTGAACCTTTACCCACTGATTCATTACTTGAGCTTACAAAACGACTGAATTCTGCAGTTGGAGACAAAATGATTATCTTAGCTGGGAGATGTACAGCTGAATTCGATGGTAGAATAAAGTCATCCTTAGATATAGGTGATAGGTTGCTTATAATTAAAAAAGATCTTTCTATTATAATGCATGGCCCTATAGGTGTCAAACCTTTAAATTGGCAAAAGCCAAACGCTGGACCCATTAATTTCAATTCAAATCATGATTCTCTGGAGATGATAACTCGAAGAACTAAAACCAAAGAACTACTTACAATTGTATTCACAAACCTTTCTTCTGTTTCTCTATGGCATGCAACTGATGTATCAGAAATGATTATTTATGGAGATGAGAGTGATTTAGTAAAATATCTTGTTTCTTCACCTGATTTGATAGAAGAAGGATTTCAAGTTTTAAGAACAGAATATAATACAGATGTTGGTCCAGTTGATATAAGAGGTATTGGTAAATCAGGAGAAATAATTGTTGAAGTAAAAAAGAGAAATGCAACTCCAGCTGATGCATATCAATTAAAACGATATATAGAGTATTTTGAGGAAAAGGAGAAAAAAGATGTTATAGGAATGCTGGTAGCACCTGATTTCCCAGAAAAAGTGCTTCAGTATCTAAATGAAAACGATTTAGTAGCAAAGAAAATTCATTGGAAAGATGTTTTTCCAACTTTACAACGCCCAAAAAGTGCACTACTAGAAGAATTTTTTGAAGAAAAAAAAGAAAAATAGTAATTAAATTATTGAATCTGACCGCATGGCTCTTCTGGGATAATAATCCACATAATGATATAAGCCCAGAAAGTAGCTGAACCAGTAAATAAGAAACTTATTACAGTTAATGCTCTAACCAAATTCAAATCTAAATTAGTGTATTTTGCTATACCAGAACATACACCTGCAACCATCCGGTTATCTGTACAACGCACAAATTTCTGAGTTTGTTCATTAATTACCAACTGTTGAGGTTGAGCTTTAGCTTCACCTATATTTCTACCACATTTTCCACAAAACATGGCATCATCTGGATTTTCTGTTCCGCACTGTGGACATTTCATTTTTATCAAGAAATAGTTTTACTTCCACTATTTAAAATATATGCATTCAAAGGCTAAGACTAGTCTGTTATAGTTCTGCAAGAATAATTTATATATAACTATTCTATCTCAAAACATTATGACTAAAGATCCTTATATTATAATAAATCCTAGTGCTAATACTGGACGACTTGGAAAAAATTTAGATAAAGTTTTGAAACTAGTAGAACAATATATTGGAAAATTTGAATATTCTTTAACAGAAAGTCCAAGACATGAAAAAGAGCTAGCTCAGAAGGCAATAGATGAAGGTTATAAATTCTTAGTAGCGCTTGGAGGGGATGGAACTGCTACCAATATGGGAGATGTAATTATTAACCATCCTGATGTAAAACTTGGTTTGATTTCAGCTGGATCTATGTGTGATTGGCATCAATCTTATTATATCCCCTTTCATATGGAAGAAAGTCTTAAAATTCTAAAGGAAGGTCATGTAGAAAAAATCCCCGCGATGAGATGTAAAGGTGATGAAGAGACCTACTCTTTTGATATGACAGACGGTGGTTTTACAGGAAAAGCTGCTGCTGCAGCTCATTATGAAATGAAGTGGATGAAGATAGGTTCAATTAAATATGATCTTCTCGCTGTAAAATATGTTATTAAAACAAAAAATACTCCTTGTATGATAAAGATAGATGATAATGAACCTTTCAAAATAGATGCATTAACAAATTTCTTTGTGGCGTTAAGTGATGATATTTCAGGATTTCATGTGCTTCCTGGAAACACAGTATTTTGTAAAAAGAATAAGGATTTAGGTATTGCAATAGTTCATGGGAAAAAGGGATTGAGCAGAATAAGTATGTTGGTTAAAGCTATTCCTGGTAATCATATTGGAATAAAAGGTGTATGGTTTTCAAGAGGAAAGAAAATTGAAATAGAATCTTTGAGAGATCCTCTGTGTTGTGAAGCAGAAGGAGAAATCTATAATGAACACGGAATGAAAATTGAGATAGAGCGAGTAGATGATGCTATTAGCTTAATCGTTCCAAAAGAACGAGAGTATAAAATCGAGTATGATGAATCGTATTTCCACGAAAAATTTGAAGATTCTTTTAAGAAACGTAAATTTGAGAGAGTTCCAGAGTTTACTAAATAAATACCTTTATTGCTTCTTCGTTGAAAAAAGATTTAAAAGAGCAGTCACGTTATATTGACTAACCTCTATTGAATAAACGGAGAAAGACGACATGTCAGATGATAAAAAAAACGCGATCTACATTGGAAAAAAAGGAACTATGAATTACTGTTTAGTCGTTGTTACAATCTTCAATAAAGGAGAAGAGGAATGTACAATAAGAGCAAGGGGTAGAGCGATTTCTAAAGCGGTTGATGTCGCTGAAATCACTGTAAGACGATTCTTACCTGAAATAATAGTAATCTCTGATGTAATCATTGGTTCTGAAGTACTAGAAATTGATGGTCAAGAAAAAACAGTTTCAACAATCGATATAATACTTAAACGTAAATCTTAGAATAATAGCAACTTAGTATGAATTGAGTTGAGGTTTTCTTAGTTTACTCTTTTTATATTTGAAAGTAAAAAAATCGAAAATTGTGACACTTCTACTCTTTTAATTTCATTGGAGCACCACAGCAAGAGAACTCACAGTGCTCGTCACATCCACAGGATTCAGCAGAAGTACCACATTCCTCACATTCTACGACAACTTTTAATTCTAAACCACAATCCTCGCACATATAAATTTGACCTAGTTTCATGTTATGACAATTAACCATTTTTATCAAGCTAAGGTAAATTTTCTGGAATAAAAGACTTGTGGATTGTAAAAAAATTATTAATCTTATCTGTTCTCGTTTTCGTATGAAAAATATACCTTTAGGTTCCAAAGTTGCCGTAATTACTGGTGCTTCAAGTGGAATTGGTGAGATGTTCGCTCGAGAATTAGCAGCAAAAGGATATAATTTGATTCTTGTTGCTAGAAGAAAACCAAAACTTGAGGAATTAGCAAATGAAATGAATTTAAAGTTCAAAGTAAGTACAGAGGTGATTTTAGCAGATTTATCAGAAATGACAAAAATAGAGGAACTTGTAACTTACTTTACTGAAAAGGAAGGGATAGAAGTTTTAGTAAATAATGCTGGATATGGTTTATTAGGTAATTTTGTGGATATAGAGTTGTCAAAACAACTTAAGATGATTAAAGTTCATAGTATAGCTAGCTATTGCTTTTCTAAAGCTGTTTTACCTGTAATGCTTAAGAATAATAAAGGTTTCATAATAAATGTCTCTTCTCTGAGTGGTTTGATGCCTAAATATGGGAATGTAGCCTATACTGTTTCAAAATCATTTCTTATAGTATTCTCTCAAACCTTACAAGAAGAGTTGAGAAATACCAATATCAAAATTCAAGCTCTCTGTCCGGGGATGACTGTATCTGAATTTCATAATAAAGAGAAATTACCTGACTTTGACAAATCTTCTGTTCCTAAAAATTTCTGGATGACTTCAGAAGAAGTTGTAAGAAAATCCTTGAAATCTTTAAGGAAGAGAAAAACAATTTATGTTCCTGGGTGGAAAAATCGTTTGTCTTTAAGAATCTCAAATAATTTCCTTATTGGAGCAATTATTAGATATTTTATTTCATTAAGATTTAGGAGAAACAAAGAATAAAGTGAATATTCTTTTACTTCAAATAACTTGAACCCATCTTGGTTCATACTCATTTCGTGCAAATTTGATTCTCACTAGCTGTTGAATTGATTCTGGTTCATCTTTTCTTTGAGTTTCTACAACCATATCTACTATTGTGTGAAGAGTATTTTCTGTCTTCTCATCGATAACGCCTGAATCTAACAATAAAAGAGCAGTTTGTTTTCTCTGACGAATTCTAGCTGCAAGAGTCTGAAGAAAATTTAATACCTGCATAGGTCTGTTATATAACATCAGTATAGCTAATTGATCAAATACGATTCGCAACTTAGGAGCTTTTTTAGAAAGTTCGTCTATTGTAACTGAAAGAGTAATAAGGTCACTTGCATGTTCTAAGAAGAAAGTATTTTTTGGTTTAACTTCAGGTATGGATCTATAGGATAAAGAATCAATGAAGTGTATTTTTCCTGTATCAATATGTGTTTGTAAACCAGTAATGGAATTTTTTAACTGGTCTACATAATCCTCAGCAGATTGAGCAAATAGCACAATTAAAACAGTTTCTCCTTTTTTGATTCCATCTTCGATAAATCTAGTGGCTAGAACTTCTTTAGATGTACCTGATTCTCCAGCCATTAAGATTAATGAACTATCAACACTTTTTACTAAAATATCTATCCTTGTTTGTACAGACATTCTTTAACCTCTTATTACGAAAGTTGTTTGACAACTTCTTTGCAGAACTTCAATCCATTTTCTGTAAATTTTTCAATATTAACAGATTTTGCTGCTAGTCTAAGATAATGAGCAGTCTGGAAAGGTGTGATATCAAGTTTATCTTTATATTTGTCTTCAAGAAGGATTATAGCAGAACTTCTGTAAAACTCAGTTTCACCTTGATAATAAAGATAAGCACAACCACAACCGAGTACAGCATCAACTGTTAGATAACGTTTATCATAATCATCTACATCTTTTAAAGTCGGAATAGCTTCCATATCTTCTAAAAACATTTTTGCCATATCTCGAGCAGATTCTTTTATATCTTTTTCTTCGATTTTTATTCCTTCAAAAGGATTTTTTCCTATTAGCGCTTTACCTTGTTGTGCTACCAGTACTCTGGTCCAAGGATAATCAGTAGGTTTTCCAGCTTTAGGTATTTCTTCTTTTGTTAAAACTTCAACATCAAGTAACGAACTATACAACGGGTCTTCAAGATATGTAAGTACAACATCACTTATTCTTTCCATTGATTTTTCTAAATTCTCGTCTTCTGCTGCTTTATCTTTGAGAATTATAAGGAAATCGCAATCAGATTCACCAGCTATATGTTCCTTAGTTACAACGCTACCGACCAGTAAAAGGCTATCTACAATATCCTTTAATTTAGTTTTAACATCTTTAACAAATTCTTCAGTTAGATTCTGGTACTCGTCTCTCATAATTGTTGGCCCTCTTGGAGGACCAGGAGGACCTGTTGGTGGACCAGTAGGGGGACCGGAAGATTGATCACTCATAGTATTCACGTTTCCTAATGTTCAGTATTTTTATATCTTAATAATCCATTTGGTATGGTTTTCTTAAACTTTCCTAAAAATATCAAGGCTATTGTCAGAGTAATATTACAAATAAAATTTAATAGTAGGAGAATTATCAGTTAGTATAAACTGAATCTTCGGCTGAATCAGATGAGGAAGAAAACTAAAACGAGTGATTTTGCTAAACAAAAAGAATTGTGTCCTCATAATATGCATTACGAAATCATTGCAGAAGAACTCGATACAGATATAAAATTCGGTTTGAAACAAGAAGTAGTTGACCAACGTTTAGAAAAATATGGTCGAAATATCATCCCCAAAGTAAAAGGATCTGTTTGGGAAGTTTATATTGCTCCTTTGCTTAATTGGCTCATAAATATTTATCTTATAGTTGCTGTAATTATGGTCATTTTAGGATTAATTCAAGATATAGTTTTTCGAGGTCAATCACAAAGCAGTGTGTGGGGACAAATTGGATTTTGGATGGCTATTATTGGTGTGAACATCATTTTCACTATATTTCAACAGGTAAGAGCTCAGTTCAAATTAGATGCCTTACATAAGCTCTCTGCACCTTCTTCTACAGCTATAAGGAATGGTATTCCTGAAAATATTAGTGCAGAGTTACTCGTTCCCGGAGATTTAATCGAATTAGATCAAGGAGACAGGGTTCCAGCTGATTCTAGAATTATTTATTCAAGTAATTGTTTGGTAAATGAGAGCGCTTTAACAGGGGAATCGGTGTCTGTAGAAAAAACTAGTACTCCTCAAGAGTGTCTCGATGAAGATACTCCAATCTCTCAAAGAGTAAATATGCTCTACACAGGGACTTTTCTAGAAGCAGGAAGAGCTATCGCTATAGTTGTTAATACAAGTATTTACACCGAACTAGGTAAACTCTCTTCTGAACTACAGCAAATAGGTTCAAATGAAATCCCAATAAGATCAAAAGTAAACAGATTAGCAAAATTCCTTGGTTTAGCAGTTGTAGCTTTTATTGTAATTTCTGTAATTTACAAAATAGCTTTCCATTCAGTCACACAAACCATTTTAAAAGTAGATTTCGTTAATGATTTGATTTTAACAGTAACAACTTCCATGGCAATAATGCCAATCAGTATACCTTTGCTAACAACATTAATCCTACTAACAGGAGTGTTGGCAATGGCAAAAGATAGAGTGATAATAAGAAACCTTTCTGCAGTAGAGACATTAGGAAGAAGCTCGATTTTGTGTAGTGATAAGACAGGAACGATAACATCAAATCAAATGACTATCCAACGTATTTGGGATGTAGAAAATTTTTACGGTGTATCTGGAGTAGGATATAGTAACAAAGGAGCAATCTATCCATTAGGAGAGGAATTCCCAGAAAAATTCGAGGAATATACTTTACCTGATTCTTTGAAACCATTTGCAGAAGGGTCATCTTTAGAATACTTACTTATAGGTGGGATGTTGAATAATAACGCTCATCTTATAGTCGAAGAGGTGTTTGAGCCAAACTATCAGATATCTTGGAAAACTACAGGTGATCCAACAGATGGTGCTTTTCTGGCTTTGTTTAATAAATCAGGATTGATAGAAAAAGAAGTGAGGACAAAGTACGGTTATCTCTCAGAATTTAATTTTGATTCATTAGTAAAACGAATGAGTAAGACCTATCAGAATGAAGCAGGGTATATTTTATTCTGTAAAGGAGCAACAGAAACAGTACTCCCACTATGTGATAAGATAGGTTATCCTGAAAAATACCGAACATTAGAAGAGGAAGATAGAAAGAAAATAATGGAGTATGTAACAATTTTTGCTGCAGAAGGATATAGAGTGATATCACTAGCAGCTAAACCGATGGACAAAGAAACAACATTGACACATGATCGTGAGCAAGAAGAAAATGAGTTGATTTATAACGGATTTGTCTGTATGCTGGATCCAGCAAGATATGGGGTGAGAGATGCAGTAGAAGAATGTCTTAGAGCTGGAATAACACCAATTATGATTACAGGAGATTCACCTGTAACAGCAAAAGCTATAGCCAGAGAAGTAGGAATAATAAAAGAGAAAGAGCTAACAATAGAAGGAAATCAAATAAGTGATTTGACAGAAGAAGAATTCTTCAAAACAAGAATTTTTGCAAGAGTATCACCTCAACATAAACAAGTGATAGCAAGAAAATATCAAGATAAGGGAAAGGTTGTGTCGATGTGTGGTGATGGAGTGAATGATGCATTAGCTCTGACAATTGCAGATGTGGGTATCTGTATGGGTATTTCTGGTACAGAAGTTGCTAAACAAGCCTCTGATGTTGTTATTGCTGATGATAGTTTTACAAGCACAGTTTTAGGTATTCGAGAAGGTCGTGGTTTGTTTGACCGTATACGTGTTATGATTTTCTTCTATATAACACTCAATATTGCTGAAGCTATCATTTATTTTGCTTCTTCTTTTATCCCTGGCTTTCACCTTGTTAACGATTTTCAACGAGTGTATATTTTCTCTACAGCTCATCTTATCCCTCCATTTGCATTTATCTTCGATAGTATCGCTTCTGAGATAATGGACTACCCACCTAGAGATGATGAGGAGATTTTTAATCGAAGGTATGTTCTAGCTCTTGTAATTCTTGCTCTCTCTCTAGCTTTTTCAGCTGGTGTGATTTATCTAATAGGGTATTTTGGTATCCTTCCTGTGAATGATTTTAATCTCTTGGGTAACATAATAACAGGAGACACTGGTCCCCTCCCTCGAACTTTTGAACAAGCTAAGGCAAGAACAATGTTTGTAACTGTACTGGTTATTGCAGAGAGTCTTATTGTTCTCAGTCTAAGAAGGTTAAACAAATCAGTTTTCAAATCGTTTAAAGAAGATTGGAAGTGGCTTGTAATTATACTAGTCGCAGTCGTACCTATACTTCACCTCTTGCTAATGTATATACCCGCTCTGCAAAATCTTGTTGTAACGATTATGGGTGAAGGGTACAATCCTGGTTTGATGCCTTTGAGTATTCTGGATTGGGTGGTGGTTCTAATAGCAATAGCTATACCAATAGTAACAATGGAATTATACAAGTATTTCATCAGAAAAAGAAAGATGTATTATTAAAGAAATTTGAAGTTCATGTGTGAAGCTTTATAATAATTATTGAAAACTCAAACATGGATTTGAGCTGGTGTAGTAATGGATTCCCAAAAGCAACAACGCATCACTGAACATCCTATATTGTTAGAAGATGATTTTGAATTCGTATCGTTTTCATTTGATGGAAAACCGTTATTAGGTAAGAAAGGAGAGATGTTATCTTCTGCCTTAATAGCTAATGGTATACAAATATTCGGACATCACCCTAAAGATGGTGCACCTCAAGGTATTTTTTGTGCTAATGGTCAATGTTCTCAATGCACAGTAATTGTTGATGGTATTGCAGTTAAATCTTGTATGACCCCCTTAGTTGAAGGAATGAAGGTTGAAAGCTTAGAAGGTTATTCTAGTCTTCCTGAAGATGATGAAAAGTTTGAATTCCACAGTATAAAAACAGTTGAGACTGATGTATTAATTATAGGTGGAGGACCCGCTGGATTACAAGCTGCCATCACCTTGGGGGAATATGATGCTAATATTATACTAATAGATGATAAGAGTAGATTAGGAGGAAAATTACTTCTTCAGACGCACAAATTCTTTGGATCTGTTGCAGATTCATTCGCGGGAACCAGAGGTTTAGATATAGCTAAAATTCTCGAGAAAGAAGTGCGTTACATACCGAATATCGATGTTTGGTTGAGTAGTCCATGTATAGGGATTTTTTCTGATAAACTAGTAGGTGTTTTAAAAGGTGATCAATATTTCTTAATTAAACCTAAGAAGTTGTTAGTTGCTACTGGAGCTAGAGAAAAAATGCTAGCCTTTCCAGGAAATACACTCCCTGGAGTATATGGTGCTGGAGCTTTTCAGACTCTTGTTAATAGAGATTTGGTTAAATCCAGCGAGAAAATTTTTATCATAGGTGGGGGAAATGTTGGTATTATTGCAGGTTATCATGCTATTCAAGCTGGAATTGAGGTGGTGGGATTAGTTGAAGCTCTCCCTAGCTGTGGAGGGTATAAAGTACATGAAGATAAATTGAGAAGGCTTGGAGTACCTATCTTTACACGACATACAGTAATTGCTGTTCATGGTGAAGATCATGTTAAAGCTGTTACTATCTCTGAAATAGATGAACAGTTTAAATCTATTGCTGGAACTGAAAGAACTTTTGAAGTTGACACAGTCTTGATTGCTATTGGTTT
The DNA here is from genome assembly GCA_964549075.1 of uncultured archaeon. Taxonomy (GTDB): domain Archaea; phylum Asgardarchaeota; class Heimdallarchaeia; order Heimdallarchaeales; family Heimdallarchaeaceae; genus UBA460. The sequence goes on from CAZJUB010000058.1 coordinate 15,706, forward strand.
GGATCCTATCAACGAATTCTATCAGAAAGCAAAGGAGTTTTGTATGGATGTCTGGGCTGCGGGAGATGCTTATGAAATCGCTGAAGCTTCCTCTGCTATGTTCAGTGGAAAAATTGCTGGAATGAAAATTGCTAAGTCTTTGGGATTGACTGACGACGAAGTTCCCAAAGAATGGGAATTAAAAGCTGAAATTTTAAAGAGTCATCCTGGTATTGTAATTAAAAAAGAAAAACCGATTAAAGAGGAAGGGGTATATCCTGTTTTCCATTGTAATCAAGAAATTCCTTGTAATCCTTGCACATCTGTTTGTCCTAAAGGACTCATCGTTATACCTGAAGGTGGTCTTTTAGGGCTTCCTGAATTTCAATATCAGAAAGATGTAGAATGTATTGGCTGTGCTCAATGTGTAGCTGTTTGCCCTGGGTTAGCTGTAACTTTGGTTGATTTTCGTTCGGATTCAAACCATCCATTAGTTACTATTCCGACTGAGATTTTTTGTGGGAAAATAGCGGAAGGTGATGAATTAATTGTTATTGGAGAAGAATATCAGGAAATTGGAAAATTTGCTGTAGAAAAAGTACGAATTCTTAAAAAATATCCAAACACACGGCTAGTTTCAGTTAGATTACCAAAAGAAGCAGCGTTGGACGCTATCTCCTTCAAACATCCTCAAGATCACGTGATTAAAGAGTTACAGAAATACCATGATATTATCCCTGATGAAGCTATTATTTGCAGATGTGAACGAATAACAGCTGGAGAACTTCGAACACTTATTAGACAAGGAGTAAAAGATGCTAACGAACTTAAGGCTATAACTAAGGTAGGTATGGGCGCTTGTGGAGCAAAAACCTGTAC
>CAZJUB010000059.1:0-16466 GCA_964549075.1 uncultured archaeon
AGCTTAGTAAAAACATTGAAAGTATCAGTTTCCAAGTCAAAATAGTCCATTTCGTCGAAATCTTGTCGAGTTGTATTCGCGAGAATGATGTTCTTTTTGGGAAGGCCAGTTGTACCGCCAGTTTCAGCCACTTGAAGCTCAACTCCTGGAGTCTTTGCATAATATTCATGTGCCCACCTAGTAGTTGTGAAATTTACAGATTTATCTCTAAAGACATTAGGATCTGTTGGACCAAGATGTTCTGCTAAATCTTGCCAACTTTGTATGTCCCCTTTCCTCACATTTCTCTCTTTTGATAGTTCTATCAAATACGGGGAACCCAATTCTTCACTTATTGCTATATCAACACATTCTATCAGAAAGTCTTTCTGATCTAGTTTGTTGATGATTGTTTTTTGAGCGGATGTAGACGCCATAAGTCTTTTCACCGACTCAATAATAAAACTAATTCATTTATAAAGTCGCAGAATCTATTTAAAGTGAATATCTCTATGCATTACTCTGCTTTTTATAATCAAGCTTATCATATATCAAGTTATTCAATCATTTTTTTCTTAATTATTCAAAGAAAATCTTTTAAGTCATTATGAGAATTTTATATTTGCAATGAAAATGAAAAAACGCTTAATTTTCTCATTTTATTTTGTAATAAATTTAGTTTTTCTATCTTCTACAATTACTGCTGCTAAATCTTCTTCTCCTATTCTCAAATGGATTGCTCCCCTTGGAGATATTAGTGCTAATATTATTGGCTTTGATTCTGAAGGTAATCTACTAGTTTTTCATAATGGTCCAGGTGATATTAGAGAAGTTATGACTAAATTTTCCCCTAACGGAGAGGTTTTACTTAATTCAACTGGAGGTTTTGTTCTTTTAGATACGGATGAATTTGAACTTTGCATTAATGGAAGTGATTGGATATTTGTTGCTGATTTATCCTGTCCAGCAGGTTATTGTCACTTAGACTTATACATCTTTGATAACTTCTTTAACAAAACTATAGATGGCATCCATCTTGATAATCTAGGATATTCTTATGAAGGCTATTTTGACATATATTGTTTATCTAATAAAAATTACTTCTACCATTTTAACTACATAAATGCATACAATGATTCTGTTCATGAAGTTTCATGGACTGGTGAAGCTTATATCCAGAAATATTATTTTGAAGTTATTCTTGAGGATTTTTATGGTTTCACAGATTACGCTCTTTCAGGCAATATGATACTAAACGAAAGTTTTGTTCCTGAAGGAAAGGCTATCCATATGTTCGAGAATAATAATAATCTGGTTATTGTTACGACTTCCGAATTATATATTTTAGATGCTTTCAATGCTGTTGTAAAAAACCACAAATCATTAGATCACGAAGTAGATTGCTGTTCTGCTCTTGACAATGGCGTGCTGATTTCATATTGGGATTCTTCCCCATATAATTCCGACTATATCTTTGAATTTTATGACTACAATTGCAATAGATTGTGGTTAAAAGAGTTCCCTTTACTATATGATGAGCAGAATATTTGGAACATAGAAGCTAATGAAAAGTATTTTTCGTTTCAAAGAAGAGAGAATGATGAAAATCGTGATATTTTTAATTATGGAATTTATGTTTATAATAGTAAAGGTATACTTCAAACAGAACTCTTTCATAATCTAGCAAAATATGACTTTGATACCAAAGGATGGTTTTATTATACTGATGTAATGCTTTCTAAAGAGACACAATTTTACTGTGCAATGAACAATGATTCTGCTGAATCTTTCTCTAGTATATTCGCTTACTCATTTGTTGAAATTTCAAAAACAAATGGATACTCAATATCTTTGATGGGAATTTCTCTTCTGCTACTATATTACATTTATAGGAAAAATAGAAAGAAATATACTAAGCACTAAACAATCTATTTATATTAAATTTTATAAAACACTTGTTGCTTATTAAATAATACATGGATGATAAATATCTTGAACAACTTCCTCTTTCAAAAATTAAGCAACTGGATTATTCTGTTATCTCTTGGTTACAAACTGACTATGTTGAAGTAGAAGCTAGAATTAAGCTTCGAGTATTCAAGATTCCTTCTCAAAAACCTGAGGCAAAAATAAATATAGTTGTAGTCGCTGGATTATGTTCTAATTTTCTTGGTTGGATAGATATCGATTATCAGCTATCAAAGATTGCTAATATTTTCCATATTGAAACTCGTGAGAAAAAATCTGCAATTCATTCTAAAAGAAGAATTAATTACTCTATGGACCAATATGCATTAGATATTAAGTCTGTTATTAAACACTTTAATTTAGATAAGAAAGGATTCTTCCTATTTGGAGATTCTTTTGGTTCAGAAGTTGTCATTAAATATTTAGATAAGAAATTTACTCCTCCAAAGGGCTTGATATTGATTAGCCCAGAACAAAGTTTCTCGTTTTCCTTATGGATGAAAATAATCTTCACAATCTTTCCTTACTGGTTATTTTATCCACTTATACCTTTTTTAAAATTCATTCTTAAATATCTCAGAACTGATATGAAAACTGATCCGGGGACTTATTATATGAATAGTAGAAATATTGTTACTAGTGATCCAAAGAGAATGAAACGAAGTGCTCTTGGATTATTTATCTATAAATCATCAGCTGATTATCAAAAAATCACTTGCCCTACTTTTATCATTGCAGCTTCAACTGATAAGATGCATAGTTATGAAAAAAGTTTGGAAATTGCTGAAAAAATCCCTGATACAATTTTTGAAGATGTGACCAATTATCAAGAGACTCACAACAGGAAAATAGCTAGGAAAATAATGGAATTTATTAAGAAGATAGATAAAGAAGGATAAAATAGCTAATTGGAAGTTGACTCACTCTATAAACCGAACCTTATTCCTTCATCATCAGTTTCGATTTCATGATCCAGTGTTTTACACTTCTCACGAATGAAGCAATTGTCAATACTATAGATAATGCAAGAGAACTTAAGCAGATTTCTAATTTTTCATTATGCTACGAAGATTCCTCATAAGTTTCTTCCTGCTTATTTTTCTTGAAAGTTGATATTAACTGCATTACGAATGTTCCTACTATTAAACAGATTATCACTATTTCCAACCAGAATTCAACGATAATAATATAGGTTCCAATTATTGTTATCCATTCTACAGAAATGCGGATTAAAAAAAAGATAAACGATTCAGCTCCTAAAGCATAGAAGCTATAAGCCATGTATCCTTTCGTTTCATGTCTATATGTTATTCCTGTAAATACAAGTGCTAGAAGGAAGGAAATTTCTATTACTATCAGATTACTTAGTATATTTGAGGTATCTGTATTATTTCTAAAATAGAACATGAACAAAGACTCTTTGTTTAGAATTGAGAAAACTAGATTTACAATCCCAGAATATTAGAGCTAGAATTCTGTCAAGTTGTAGATAGTATTTACTTGTTTTTGCGATAGCTAATGAAATTGCGATCAAGCTGAAGGCTATAATGTAAGGAGTGAAGAGAAATGGTTGATAGTAATTTAAAACCTCAAAATCTAAAGACTTGTAATATATCGCAAAGAACACTATTCTTACTATAAAATACCAAGTTAAAAAGAATCCAGCTAATCCTAAGAGTATCCATTTTTCTTTGTTAATTTCTTCCCAAATCGATTTATTACTCAATCTAACACAATATCCAAGCATAGAATAGCAATTCTTGATATTTTTATGTGTTTCTAGTATCGAAAAATTTTGGTAATTATCACTAAAGATTTAACCCTACCAGTTGAAAAAGATTTATATCATCTGTTTTAACAATATTTTTGGTTTATAATATGAAAAATTCTAAAAATCTGACTAAAATTTTCATTTTCATTTTATTATTACAAACGTTTACATTCATTTCAAGTACAAATTCTAGGGCACTAATTATTGATCCTAAATTAATAGATGATTCATTGTTTGGCAAAAAAACTCTTCAAATTTCTGATCTTGATTGGAAATTTGGTAAATTCGTCAGAAATTGGACTGATCCTTTCATTCCTTTAACCGGTGGGGGATATGAATATGAAGTTAATGAAACTTCTGTCCATATTAAGGAAACTGGACCTGGGAGCTATATGAGTCAACTTACTTGCTATACTACTGTTGATGTTCTTGATGAGAAATTTGCTTTAACTTTTGAGTATAAAGTCAAATCTATTACAGCTGGTGAAAGTGATTTTATCTTCTATCTTGTCGACCCTCAAACTAACATAAGTCTCAAATATCCAAAGATAGAGATACCAAGATTAAATCCGGAATTAGAATCTGATTTTCATAAAGCATCTATTCAAACTGTTCTGGAAGGTTATCAACAAGTTATCTTAGTCTTCATCTGCAGAGATGAGTCACCTTTGAATGATGAACAAGAGTTCTGGATTCAAAAACTCAAGTACTATGTTAATGGAGATTTACCAGATATTTTTCCTAACTCTTATTCAAGTTTTAGTGGTTTGAACTGGGAAGTAGGTTCATTTGGTTGGTATCCTTATTTCTTCCCTGAAGAAGCTCAACCTCTGGTAGATTATGACTATGTAATCAATGATACTCTTATGTATTTTGAAGAAACAGGTGCTGGAACATACAAACAATGGGTAGGCGCAGCTACTACTGTGAACTCACGGGGTAGATATTTCTCGATTTCCTTTGATGCAAAAATGGAACGTGATTTAGGATATAATGGTAACTTCTGGCTTTTCTTTTATGATGCTTCAACAAGAGAGAGAATTTATACAGCAATAGCAGGAATGAATTTAGGTGACTATAATTCGATTAAAGACACTGGCTGGGTTCACTTCGAGCTCAAATTAGATTTCCCAGAATATGAGAATATTATACTCTTATTTTCTCATATAGATGATTATAATGCAAATATTCATTCTAAGTTCTGGATTTCTAATCTGAAAATAAAACCTTTACAAAGGCTTCATTCTCATGAACCTATTAGAAATGAAGAATTGCTTACAACTTATGTTCTGACCTCTGATAGAGAACCGAATTTCTGAGCTTGATGTTGAATAACCTCTCTTTCTATTTTTTATTTCATCGTTAGACTTTCTGCTAAGTGTAGATAAATCGAAAATTGGTATAGATTTTTTCTAAAAATTGATATTTATATCTGTAAGACTTCTGTTATTTCAACTAATATTCGTAGGAATATGTTTTTAAGATAAAAGATAGAAATACTTTTTTGAATTCGAGGAATTCTTATGAAACGGCGAAATTTACTTACATTTACAGTGTTTTTGTTTTTAATTTTTATCAGTACAAATATCAGAGAAAATTCTGTTCTTTCAGATACTTCAGGAACTTATGTTGAAGATTTTACTACGACAACTAAACTAGATACTTCCAATACTGATGCTATCGGTTGGGGTACTGGCTCTTTACAACTTCCCGTAGAAGATCCAGCTTATGCTGATCTTATCAAAGTCAGCACTACCTGCAATAATGTCCTTATAGATGGGAACTATGCTTATCTTACATGTGGAAGTAGTGGTTTATTCATCTTTGATATCTCCAATCCTACTAATTTGAATCTGGTGGGCTATTACAATGATTCTGTTGAGGTTAATACATTCTATGCAGTTGTTGTTGAAGATGATATCGCTTACCTTGCAAATGGTGGAGACGGGTTATTCATACTTAATGTAACAGATAAAGCTAATCCCACAAAGCTTGGTGAGATTGATCTTTACCATGGTTTAGATGTGAAAGTGCAAGGAAATTATGCTTATATGGCTTGCTATTCTGGAGGTATCAGAATTATTGACGTATCCAATCTTGCTATTCCAGTTGACGTTACAAATGGTACAGGTAGTTATTTTGGTGCTTCTGCAGATGCTGAAGGTATAACTGTCTCTGGTAACCGTCTTTATGTCACAGTGAATTATGCAGGTTTAGATGTTTATGATATCACCACTCCTTATCTTCCAATTTTACTCGACAACATTGATCTTAATGGATATGCTGAGAAAGTGAAGATTAGAGACAATAGAGCTTACGTTGTTTGTGATTTAGGGGGATTGCAAATAGTTGATATTTCTGATCCGTACAATCTTACTAGAACAGATTGGTTAGATGACAATACCAGGTTCTATGGTGTAGATTTGCAAGATGACTATGTTATAGTGACTGGCAGAGAAGGATCGAGTGATTATCTGCTGAAAATCTATGATATAAGTGATCTTGACAATCCCAAAGAAGCTGGTTTTTATAGCTTGGATAGCACAGGATTTGCTGTCGCAGCTTCTGGATATTATCTTTATGTTGCAGCAGGTTCAGCTGGATTGTATTCTTTACAGATAGCAAATAGTGGAGGATATTTCGCTGAAAATTATAAAACCTCAGCTACAGCCCAATCATCCTACATTTACTTTGCTACAGTTGGAGAACAGCTAGAAAAAGTAACAGTAACAGTTTCTGATACTCTGGATGCTGGTACTTCTATAGATTACTATGTATCCGCAAGTGGAGGAAATTGGGAACCCATCACTCCTGGTGTAGAACATTACTTTACAGCTGTAGGTGCAATTCTTTATTGGAAAGCTGAATTATCTACTAGTGATATTACTACCACTCCAATTCTCAATTCTATCACTCTTGATTACTACGCTGTTGATGTAGGTATAGAATTACTCTCACCTGCTAATGGTGTATATATCCAAGATACAACACCTTCTTTTGACTGGTCAGATGTATCAGGAGCTTATGGATATTTAATACAAATATCAACTTCTGCAACTTTTCGTGGAGTAGAAATAAACGAGAGTCTCTTTATGTCTCCGTCTGAATATACAGTTACAACACCTCTTACATATGGGCAATACTACTATTGGCGTATTGCTTATTATATCGACTATTCCAGTTATAGTGCCTTTAGTAGTGCTTTCTATTTCATCTTAGATGATGAACCTATAGTCAATGAGTTTGGAGTTATTGCATCCATATTTGGATTGATCTTTATTGTCGGGATTTCTAGCACTTTAATTTATATTAAAAGAAGAAAGAGATAATTCTTTCTTTCACATTATTTTTTCTAAAATTTTTTTCTTAACTTGATTCTTATAGTAGCCCATAGTAAAGGTATCGCAAGTTTTGGTTTGAAGAAGCTGAGTTTATCTTGTGAACCAGTCATAATTTTTGCCCATGTAATAAGGTATTCTACTCCCTTCTTGTTACAAAGATAAGCAAAAGCATCTAGAAAGATAGGCATCTTTCCCAAAACCTTAACCATTCTATTCGACCATTTGAAATCCTTCCCAAAAGATTTCATCCATTTGTTCTGATAATTTTTCAGCATTTTTGCGCTGAGATCTTGTTTTTCGAATCCTTCAGCAATAGTTTCAGCTGCTAGTTCTCCTGCATCCATTGCATATTGTAACCCTTCACCTGTTAAAGGATCTATATGTCCAGCTGCATCTCCTACCACCAGAAAATGGTCATCATAACTTTTCTTGACTCCTCCTAATCTAAGTGGGGCTGCATTGATTGGTTCTATTTTTGCTTTAGGTCCTAGTACTTCAACTAGATAAGGTTCTTGAGTAAGAAATTCGTTATGAACTTTTTCCAATTCACTTGTTTGATATTTTCCTCCTGGGATAATATAACAACAAAAAACTAAGTCATCATTTGCTTCTTTGAATAGAGCAACATAACCTGGATGAATATCTCTTGTATATAGACATATTCCGTCGTCTTTGTAATTATGGGTACCAGCTTTCACATAAACACTTGTACAAACAGCTCCAGGAGGATCTTTGACCACTCCAAGTGTTCGAGCTATTTTCGAAACAGCTCCATCTGCAGCTATCAAGACTCTAGCTCTGATTCGAGGTAAGTTTTTATCGAAAGCTCGAATGGTCCAAATTTCTTTCTTTTCTGAAAACTTCACTTCTTTGACATTGTATTCATCTGCAAAAGTTGCTCCTTCTCTAACAGCTGCTTGAATCATTTTATAATCTGCAATTTCTCGTTTTATAGCTATAATCAAATTCTTTCCAATAGCGACAGCAGAATTATCAATGTATTGGATACCTCGAGGACTAATCAAGCCACCTACCGCAGCCCAATTGCCTTCCTTATTATCTAGAATATCTTGAAAAATATCCATTTTCTTCATATGAGTTTGGGCTCGAACAGGATAAGCTTCTCCACAATATTTTCTCCTAGGGAATTTTTCTTTATCAAGAACAATCACTTTCAAACCTTTTTTAGCAAGGTAAAAACTTGAAGAAGAACCTCCAGGACCAGCTCCTATAACACATACATCAAAAATAGATTTTGAAACAGATTCAATGGATGACATTGGATGTTTTCTTCAATAGCTTAAATTTAAAATTTTTCACAAAGATAAACTAGACTTAGTCCAACTTTTGACCGCAGTTGTCACAATATTGTTTTTCTTTGAAATTTTGAGCTCCACAACGTGTACAGTATCTTAACACTTCTTTTTCTTCTTCTTGAGATTCATCTAAAATTGTAGGTCTTTTCATCCCCTTTCTTTTATACTGTCCCATACCAAGTTCTACAGCTGTAGTTATTGCAGGAGCAAATCTAGGAGCGATTTTACTTTCTACATTTGGATTGTTAAATGAATCTAAAAGAAACTTAAGTCCAGTGATACCAAAGAATAATGCATCGATGAAAAATTGAGAAACCATTATCCAATTTCCTGCTTTTGAAGAGCCTGTTATCAAATTACTATTATCTGTTGTTTTTAAAATAATAGCTATAATAAAAATACTAATTCTTGTCAAAAGATAGGACCACGCGTAGACATTAAATAACTTATTTCCATATCCTTTTCTTGGTACATTTAGTTGTTTATTTATTCCATTAAAGGTTATTCCTCTGAATATTGCATAGATAAAAATTACTACTAATCCTCCCCATCCGTAATACCATAACATTAGATTTTGGTATCCCCAAGTGATGAAATAAGGATAGAAATCTGTAAAAGCTTTAAATGCAATGAAGATAGCTAAAAGAACAATTGTAGTTGTCGTTTTTTTCCTCTCATTATCAAAAACTCTGCCTATTAGAAATAGTATAGAAATTAAAGCTACTAGACCAACATATAGAAACACTATGCCTATAATATGCTCTGTGTTGGAATAGGATTGGAAAATATTTATCAAAATATCTGGAGTTTCTACTGGATTAGAGAGATAATTCTGTATAAGTAAATTAGCTACTCCAACAATTGCATAATGAAACTGAATTCCTCCTGTTACTGCTAGAAAGATTCCTGTTAAGAATAGGTAGGATCGTAAATTCTGTCTTTTATAGTAAGAATCCTGCAATATGAATCACTGAAGTATTTAAGCAAGATAATTAGGTAAAATTGTGTTTAAAAAGTTAGCTAAATAAAGTGAGATACTGTAATCACATCTGTTTTTTCTTCTTGGTAGCATCTATCCTACGGAAATTATCGTTTATTATGTCTATGAATAGCTTTTCATCAGCTTCTTTTAGCACTAAAGCAGTTTCCAGATATGCTAAATCTGTTCTATTACATAATTCTTTAAACGATTTGAAAATTGCTGCTCTAGAATTACGATCTATTTTGGAACCTATAGAAATGATGTAGAATTTAGATAATTTCAGGTATCTTATCTCCTTATCCTTAAGCTGCAAATCTTTAGGAGTTTCATGAGAATTTAGACTTTCAGAAATAATATTCTTACCAGTTATTAACATTCTTATCTCATCAAGATTTTTTACTGCTTGTTTCTCTCTAATATTATACCTGAATATCGGATAATCACTATTTGAAACTAGAATTATTTCTTCTGGAAGTTTATTTGAAGCTAGCATATTTAATGGATCTAGAAAAACAGCTATTCCCCAACAGAGAATAGCTACTGGAAAAAGAAAATGTCTAATTAATTTTAGACTTTGAAAGAAAGGAGTAACCATCCAAGTGGCAAGGAAAATAAATCCTATGAAATTACAGTCAAGTTTCTTGTAATTTCTCCAATTTTGGTATTTTCGAGCGAGATATAATATAAAGTATGCAATGAATATAATAAGAATAGTAACTGAAATAGTTATGAAAACATATTTGAAATCTCCAACTAAATAATTAAGCTCCCAATGGTTTGTTTTATCATTATAACTTAGTTGATCTACTTTCAAAAAACCAAAAAGCATTGATGAAACTCCTACCAATAAGGCAGCAATATGTGAGAAAATCGGGAGTCTATCTTCTCTTATAAGGATAAAACCATTCATGAGAGTTAGAAATCCAATACCAAGAGTAATATTAGTGATTATTGCTAATATCAACACAACTGATTTATTACTTTCAGTATTTGAGAAGAAAGTTGTTGAGAGGAGAAAACAATAACCTATGAAATTGATGATTATTCCAAGAGTTATATAGATATAAGAAACACTTCTAGTAATTCTTTGAGCTCTAGCAAACGTATAAATAGCGAAACCAAAGAACAAGATAATTTCTAATAACAAGATTAGATCTGGAAAGAGTTCAAAGCTCATGATTGGTTTTTCAAAGTTATTTTTTAAATGTATGTTTATATATATTTTAGAAAGAAAACATAATTAGCAAAATATCTCACAAATTTTATTTCTTCTTTCTCCTTTTCTTCTGATGTTTATCGCTTTCTTCTTCCTCTTCTAGATTTTGCAATGCTTTACCAAATAAATCCTGCTCCTCAAAATGAGAATGGCAATTAAAACATTTATCATCGTCTGGAGTATTCGCATATCCGCATTTTTTACAATATCGTATGCCTGCCATTGGTCGAGTTTCTTTTAGTTCTACTCCATGTTCTTCAGCTAACTCTTCAAAAGCAGTTTTCTTCTCACTATAATAAGTTTTATCTTCCTTTTCTTCTTCAGGATTCTGAGATGACATTAAAGAAAAAATGTCTTACAAATTATATAAAATTATGGAATTCGAATTTTTTCATACTAGATAATCAATTTTTGAATATCTCTCGATAATAGCTCGTTTTTTCTGGATATCTTCTTTTTTGTGCTCTAAATCCCAAACAGTTACTTCCGTTAATCCATCTGTATCCAACAATTTTATCCAAGCTAGAGAAATATTTTTATTTTCATCAATGATGATTTTTCCTTCTTCTTCTAGTTCTTTTAAAATAAGAAAAATTTGCATATAGTGGTTTAGAAGGTGATAGGAATGCCAGAATTCCTCAAAAAGATCATAAAGTTTGATAGTTTTTCGTTTAAGTAGAATCTTCTCAATCTGTTCCTCAAGATTCTTTTTTGCGATACTTGATGTATCTTCTGTGTCACCCCAAAGTTTCGAAACCATTACTTTCAGTTAATAGAGTATGCTGAACCTATTAAAGAGCCAAAGAAAGAAGATGACAAAAGCACCGACAATAACTAACAACAAATATAAATATTGTAAAAAGATTAAAGTGTTTGCAAATAATATTATTAGAGGTCTTTATGTTGATTTCAAAAAGAACTATGAGCACTTTAATTATCTTTAGTTTTCTCATCTTGAGTTTTACAACAAATTCAAGCACTCAAGCAACAACAATAGGTAATCCTACTTCTTTAGCAAGTATTGAACAAACAGACAATCCTGTTGATTATAAAGTTGTACAAGTAGATTCTTCTCAAGATATAAATAAAGATCACATTCAAGACTCATTTCATGAAAAATTAGTTAATAGTGACACAACCGCTAGTTTTGATGCTATATTATCTTTTACTGGACCGATTACAAAAACTGATAGATTATTTCTTCAAAATAATGGAATAGAAATAATTACAGAATACGATGTAATTTATGCAGCTCACGTAAGAGGAACAGCTGAATCTCTATTACTAACAAAGAACCTAGACTCAGGTTTATTTCTAGAAGAAAACAGCTTAAGTCATGCTCTCTTACTAGATGTAACAGAAACTTTTGGGGTACGTAAAGTTTGGCAAACTTCACAAGGTTATGGCTATACTGGAAATCCTGATACAGCAATAGCTGTTTTAGACACAGGAGTAGATGATAGCCATCCTGACTCAGATTTTAATGTGATATATTGGAATGATTACGAAGGCGCAAGTTATCTCTCTCCAGGAGATGAGTATGCTACTCCGACAGACAAAGGTGAACATGGTACCCATGTTGCAAGCATAGCTGCTTCTGCAGGAGCTTCAGTTTCAACCTCAGTAGCTACCATTCAAGATTCAGGTTATCTTCCAACATCTGATGGATATGCTTGGTATTATACCTGGTTCTACATATATACTGCTCAATCAGTAACTATAAATTGGGCTTGGGAAGGTTCTGGTTCTACATTTGTTGGTTTCTGGAGTAACACTTTAGGTGATTGGTCCGGACAAAGTGCATCAGATTCTTCTTCTCCAGGTACTTTCTCCTATTACCAATCTACACCTGGTTGGTATTGTGCAATGTATGGTAATTCAGTAGGAGCAACAGGAAGATATTTCTCTGGTGAGGTCATTTACGATCCTGGATGGACAAATCCCTATTTTGATAGTTATGGACCTTTTACCGGTGTTGCCCCAAGTAGCAACATTGTTGCTCTTAAGGTTCTTGACGATACAGGAACAGGTACATCTACATCTCTTATTAATGCTCTTAACTGGCTTTATCTCAATGGTCAATCCTATAATATTACAGTTGTCAATATGTCATTAGGCTGGACATCCGTTATATCCTCTATAGATTCTGCTGTCAGTTCTCTAGTAAGAGATAAAGGAATAGTTTGTGTTGTAGCTGCTGGGAATGATGGCACTTCTTCAGGAGGAGTGTATTCTCCGGGTTCTTGCCTTGATGCAATTACGGTTGGTTCCGTCAATAAAGCTAGTGAGATTGCCTATTATAGTAGTAATGGTTACGATTCTCAAGGATTTATTAAACCAGACGTTGTAGCTCCTGGAGGAAGTTTTGCTTCTTCTGGCTCATCTGCACCAGCTCAACCTATCATAGCTGCTGACAGTAATGATGCAGACGAAGCTTACGATTATAATACTGCTACTTCTTATCCTCCAAAAACTGATTATTATGCTGATAATTATCGAGGTTTTCAGGGGACATCTATGGCATCACCATTTGTAGCTGGACTAGTGCAACTAGTTGTTGATGCAATGATTGAAGAAGGAACTTACAGTTACTCTTGGGAAACAGCAAAGAAAATAAAACAAGTCATTTGTATGAGCGCAAGCGAAGTGTATAATATTGAAGGATCAATAAGCACAGGAGGCGAAACTTACGATGGCGACTCTGATGGTATACCTCAACTTCCGACTTGGAATCGTGATTCTAAAGATTATGTGGAAGGATATGGAGTTATATCTGTTGAAGGAGCTGTTCAAGCTGTAACAGACTGGTTAAGTGTAGGAACTACTGAATTAGTTTCTCTCTCTGGTCGCCAATATGGCACTCATACAGCTGTAAGACAAATCAACTTGGAAGCTGACACAATATATAGATTATATGGTGAATTCAATCTTGGGACTTTTACTGATGCTGATGTTTTTATTTACGCAACAGATCCCGATCAATATGGAGAGCCAACCATTTTAGCTGAGCTTATACAAGGTTTTGTTACTGATGAATCAACTGTTTTCACTGTTCCAGACGATGGCGTTTATTATCTTGTTGCTAAATGGGCTGATGGAGTATATGATGGTGCTTGCAACGTGCTAGTTGAAGAAGTAGTACAATTAAAGTATATTTCAGACGGAGCGTCAGTGCCACCTAATTCAAATATAGACTTTGATATTGATGACTACGATTTAACTCTTGTTGAATATAAAATAGATTCTGGAGCATATGCACCTTTACCTTCACCGTATACGGTAGTTCTTCCAGGACCAGATGGAACGAAAACAATAACCATTAGAGTGCAGCACAATCTAGGTACTTCTGAAGAGCAAGTGTTTACTTTCATCGTTGATACAGGAGCTCCACCAATAAACACTGAAACTTCTGTTACACGTATTTTGGACTTCCCATCAACAGGGATATTATTAGTTTCCGTAATGTGTATAGGTTGTTTTATTTTCAAAATGAGAAAGAGAAAATAATACTTGTTCTCTTTTTCTTTTTATTTCCTTTTAATTAGATTTTTAAGTAGAAAACAATACTATAAAAACCTCAAGAAAATTTTGTGCCATAATTATTTTTCTTCATTAATCAATCAATGTAAGAACTAGTGAAATATCACTAAAAATCTATCACACTAAAATTGGTGATGTATATAAACCCCACGGTTTTTTTTTGTCAAAAACTGCAATGAAACTGCAATGTGAGGAATAATTCATTTATAAGAAGGTCCCTTTTTGTGAACTAGACATGGCAGTGAATCCACTATGAGCGTGGCATCAACAATACAACAAACTGAGGAGCTGGGGTCTTTCCTCAGCACTCATGATTTATCACAAATTCTTGCACCTGGATTACGTAAAGCAAGTATCATTAAAAGTTACTTTACTGATCCAGAAGAAGACCGTACGAATAGAATCATGGAGATAGTTTCCACTATATCTAATCTTTTCTTGGAATATTTCCCTAGTAAGCTTGTTACTGAAGCTACTATCCAATTTCAACGCCTTCTCCCTGATTTTCTCCAAGATTTCGGTTCTAATAAATATTTTACTAAAAATGTTATAGCCAATTATTTCTTAGCTTTACTTGATTTTAGGCTTTCCTTAGTCGGTTCGAAGATTTCTCCAAATCATATCGAACTTGTTAGAGACGCTTTAGGATTGCAGAAAGGTAAAATCTTCAGCTACTTTGCTGTAAAACAGATTCAATCTGAGTTGCTTGCTGCAGGTTATATTCAACGTAAAAAGAACCGAATTTATAGTCCTCTTCTTAAAAGTAAGGTTGCTAATATAGTCAATGAAACTATTCTCTATTTTCCTGATAAAGAAGTAGAATTAATGAGTTTACAAGACAAAGCATTTGATCTTATAGATGATCGTATTATCCCCTATATAGATATTGAAGATGCTGCTTTTGTAATTGTTTCTTCTCTTTTTAGCTATTACATTCAAGATAATGGACTTATCAGAGCGTACTGGATTTTTATTAACAAACACTATGAACCAGGTGCGGATTTTCTCAGAACAAAAGTATATCGATACCGTTCGATGCTAAAGAAAGCAAATAAGAATGGTGGGTTAGGGTTAGGTAAAAACGTGGATGAGAGGAGTAGGAACTATGGCTGTACCTCCGATAATAGTAGAGACTTATGAAGCATTAGCTGGAATATTCACAGGAACTGCAAGAATAACTTTTCTTGCTATTCTAGCACTTTTTGTTACTAAATTCATTTTTGATTTCTTTATGGATTGGATTTTTAAAAGCACTCGAAAGTATATTAATTTCCTGTTCTTCCCAGGTAGTTTCTTGCACCAGCTCTGGCATTCTCTTATGATCAAAAGCTTGGGATATGATATTAGAGTCAATTTTAGTATGTCTGTGTATTTTGGGGATATTTCTAGTCAGAGTCTTTCTGGAAATCTTAAGAGTATCTTTCACGCATTTTTGATAGGTTTTGCACCACTGATTAACTTAGTTATAACAGCAGTTTTAATTATTTTCAACCAAGAATTTCATGATTACTTTGAATGGGTTGGATTTCCCTTTGGTCAAGTATTGAGAATCTATCTGATAATATGCTTCGTCTACTTCGCTTTACCAGATTGGGGAGATCTAATGTTGCCTTTTACAACAGCTACAGCACGAAGTTCGGAAATCATTTTTCTACTCATGATTGGCTTTATTAATTACGTTATTGCTATCTCGATTTGGGGATGGTTCATCCCTCTAATTGGTCTTATCTTGTATATTATTGCTATCATCTATCTTGCGAAGAAAAAAACCTTTGATAGGTCTTTCAAGCCTTTCAAAAAAGGATTTGAAGCATCCGAGGATGAAACGGATGTTACTAAGTAGATGTAGTATGAAAGCCAAAATTTTTATTTTTCAAAACTTTTCCTCTCTTATTACTTAACAATAAAAGGTGTCAGACTTGAAACTCCCTGTAACTTTTGAAGCAGATGTTACTTCTTCTAATCGAGTTACTATTCCTACTTGGTTAAGTTTTATTGAGCAAGGTGATTCTCTTGAAGGCTACTTACAATTAATAGATAAGGAAGACAAATATCCTTTTGATAAAACAGTCTCTAGTACTAGACATATTACAGTTGGTTTTCTCAAACCTTATCTTCAATCCAGAGAACTGCCTTCACGATTACGAATTACAATCGAGAAAGTTCATAAACAACCTACTGAAGGATTGGATTTCAATTTGGTAGGATATAAGGAAGAAAATGGGACCTATACAATGATTCACCCAGTTAAACCTGATTTAACTTCCCAATTTCAATTGGATACTCTCGCAGACGACTTCGCTAAAAACTTCTTTGAAGATAAAACTTCTGCTTTAAAGAAACTGGATGAGGT
>CAZJUB010000060.1:0-16350 GCA_964549075.1 uncultured archaeon
AATGTGTTTATTATAGCACCACCACCAAAAAATGATTCCAATCTGAAACTATTAGAGAGTACACCATATTCTTCTGTTAATCCAAAAAGCCAAGAAATTACAATAAGAACAATGTTAAGTTCAATTAGACTCCTCGTTTTAGTACCTAGAAAATAGTAGAATATTCCAGATGGAGCCACACGTTCAATGAAACTGATTGTTTGATCTTTCTCTTCTTCAGCTTTTTCAACAAATAAAGTATCTTTATCATGAAATAATAAAAATGAAACTCTTTTACCTTCTTTATTTAATCTATAGAAGTTTTGAGAATCTTTTTCTGTATATGATTCTACTTTTTTAAGATGAAAATAAAGACGACCATCTGTTAGATTTAATTCCTCTTTAATAGAACTAAAAGATATAGAACCAGATACTCCAATAATCCTTATCAGTTCTCTTCTGACAGGATTTGAAAAAATTTTAAGTTCTATATAAGTTGTGTCGTCTTCTGTCATCGATGCCATCATATTTTTTAATTCCTTTTATATATTTGTTTTACTTCATTTTTACTTTAGTTTTCTAAAGTTGTCTTCTTTATTGTTCTAAATAAATATCTATTCAAAAACCGCCACCTAAGATATATCGGTGAAAAAATGAACGCAAAAGCAAAAATTTTTGGATTAAGCTTATTGGTTCTTATGTTACTTACACTAACACAAGTATCAGCAGGAAATAAAGTTCTTGGATATCAAGAGCAGAACAAACTCGTCACCGTCACCTACGATACAATAACAATTGAAGTAAATGCTGGTGGAATGGTACCAAAATTCCAATACAGTGAGGCTGACAGTGGATATGAGTTCAATGTACAACTTAAGTCACTTATAGAATATTTAGACTTTAATGAAGATGGAGCTTTTCAGTTTAATGAAACTGGTATTTGGATGTTGGATCCTGATCCACCATTAGGAGTACATTCAAATGTTTTAGCTCTATCCAGTTTAAGATGGGTATTCAGTGGTTTTGACGTAGAATATAATGAAGGAACTGATGAGATATCAGCAATTCATTTTGGTTTCATATCTGATATGGTGATGGATCCATTCTTTAGTGATTTAGAAATGGAAATTAATGCCCACATGTACTTAGATGATAACACAACTGAAGGTTATACAGTAGTAGGAAAAACAGAGCTAAAATTTGATATAATCATTAGAAATTGGGAATGGCAACGTAATGATACTAATCTTGCTTTAAGATTTGACATAGCTCCAATTAAAAATACCTACCAGTTAAATGACACAAATGGAAATGCCTGTGACACTACAACTAACTCTACTGGTTTTGAAACAAAAGTTATGAATACAGAGGAAATTAAACAAATGTATCAAATCTCAGGTGATGGTGTAGATGGTTACTTTGCATACGCTAATCAAGCGAGATACAAAATTGCTAGTAATTATGAGTATGGAACAGTAAATGCCACACATTCATCAACTGGTGACGGTACATTACAAACTTATCTAAGCTTTGAACACTTTGATGAAGAAGTAATTTATGATCCTTCTGTTGGTGTTGATGAATCAACTTTAGATGAAAGTGGTTCTATCGACTTAGTTTTCATCAGTGTCGGTGCACTAATGGTAATTGGTTTTGCTTTTTATAGAAAAAAACTAAACTAATTTCTTTTCTTTCTTTTCTTTTTTTGACTTAATGACAAGGAATATTAATCTTGAAAAAATTTTAACCTAATGCCAATTCAGTTATCAAAAGATTCGCCTTTTATCGGAAAAAAAACTCTTCTAAGACCAATAGAACTCTCAGATCTCGATAGTATTATGGAACACTGGAATAACTATGAAATGAGACTTGGTATGGGTAGTTACATTCCTAATTCTAAGAAAGATAGAGAAGAATGGATTAAGAAAACAGATGAAGATATGAAAAATCAGTTTTCTTACACTTTTGCTGTTGTTGAAAAAGATACTAATGAATTTCTTGGAGTAACTGCCTTAAAAAGAGTTGATAAAACGAACAAAAGTGCATTTTTGAGTATAGCCATTTATAATCCTGAAAATCATGGAAAAGGATTTGGTTCTGATGCTGTTGAATGCGTACTAAAAGTAGGTTTTAATTTTCTCAATCTTCATCGTATAGAGCTCCATGTGTATGAATTTCTCAAAACAGCAATACATGTCTACGAGAAACTAGGGTTCAAACATGTTGGAACCAGAAGAAAAGCTTCATTTATTGCAGGTAGATATGTAGATGATCTAATCATGGATATTCTTGAAGAAGAATTCAGAGAAAGAATTTCTAATTGAATTTAATCTTGGTTTTTTATGAATGTGCCATTTCTATATTCTTCAAAAGCTATCCTTATTTCTTCCTGGGTATTCATCACTATTGGACCTGCCCAGGCTACTGGCTCTTTAATAGGTTTTCCTGAAATTAACAAGAATCTAAGTTTATTAGCTTCAGTAGTAATCTGAACTTTATCTCCATCATCGTAAATTATCAGATTACCTTTACCGATTTTTTGTTTCTTATCATTATCGAAAAATCCTTCTCCTTCTATTACATAAGCAAAAGCGTTATGAGTTGAATCAATATTATGATCAAATTTTGAATGATGGTTCATAGAAACATCCAAGTATTCTGGTTCAGTCACTATATCTTGAACTGGACCTTTAACACCTTTTAAATCTCCAGATATTATCTTTACTTTAACAAAATCATCCAAAGTCACAACAGGAATATCACTTTTCTTAACGTCTCTATACCTAGGATCCATCATTTTTTGGGAAGATGGCAGATTGGCCCACAATTGATAACCAGACATAGAACCTTGTGATTGTTCTGGTAATTCTTGATGAACAATACCACTTCCAGCTGTCATCCATTGAACATCACCAGAACCTATTGTCCCTGAGTTACCAAGACTGTCCTCATGGAGGACTTTCCCTTCAAGTACATAGGTAATAGTTTCTATTCCTCTATGGGGATGCCAAGGAAATCCTGCTATATAATCATCAGGATTTTCTGATCCAAAATCATCTAGAAGTAGAAATGGGTCTAATTTGGGATGAGCTTGACCAAAAGCTCTTTTCAACCTCACTCCTGCTCCTTCCATTGTCGTTCTACTTTTTTGAACACTATATATCTTTCTTACTTCTAACATTAGAATCAATACCTATTCTCAGATTACATAAAATGTTTTTCGCTTTTAATCATTAACATTAAACAAAAATAAGAAAAGAAGAGAAATATGAACTACTGTTTTAATTCATATTTATCTAAATCATTCATGAAGAAAGACAATATAGCTGCAATTGCTAATATTGCTGCATAGATAACAAAATTCCACACAGCTGTAGTGTTTAAAGCTTCATCAATTGGATTGTTGAATAATCCATACATCACAGTAAAAATAAGTGCAATTCCACCCAGTTGTCCTACCCACATTAACCAACCATTAGAGGTTTCTTCTGGCATTGGGTAAGTTATTTCTGCTGCAAAAGTCAAACCAATTGGTAGAGCTGATATCAGTAGAAAACCAAAAAAGAAACCAATTACACAATGGATAATATAAACTGTGAAGAATGAGGTAATAATCTGATGAACATATAGATACTCGAATATGAAAAATAGTAACGTCAAAACAGCTCCTGAAATTGCATTAGCTATTAAGAAGGGTTTTCTTTTTCTCATCTTATCTGAAATCGTTGATAAGATAATTGCACCTGCTATACCTCCTACTATCATTATGCCACCTAGTATTCCTAGAAAATCATCTGCAGCCATTCCAGTTGAGTCTATTACTGATTGAGGAATTTCAAAAATAGATTCAAATACCTCAGCCATCACTGAAGAAATAGCATTGAAAGTCCCAGCTCCAAACAAGAATAATATGAAAAGTATATTGAAATCCTTATTTTTAAACAAATCAAATGTCCCTTTCGTTTCGAATACTTTAGTGTGATCGCTATATGCGTTTGCTGGTGTTGGAGGTTTATCTTTTACAAATATAAGATAAAAAACCATTAGACCTAGAGCTATTCCTCCATAGATGTAAAGCATAGTTGTCAAGCTCGAACCAGGAACTAAGAATGGAGTGATTAACATTCCAAGTAAAACACCTATTAGAATAAAAGCAGTTCCAAGACTCGTTGCTAGAGCTTTTTCTTCGACTCTAAACCAGTTCGAAGATACTTTTGTGAATGAATTAAGCAAGAACGGTTGTCCTATTGCACACCCAATTTGGAAAATTAGTACCCAATAATATTGTGTAGAAACAGCTCTTAAAATTCCAAAAACACCTGTAAGTACAACGCCTATTCCTACTCCCCACTTTAAACCAAATTTATCCAGAGCTAATGCTGCAGGGATGTTCATTGGTAAATACACTATCATAAACACTAGAGAGAGCCAGAAAATAGCATTTTTTGATTGTCCATAAAATACCATAGCTTTTGGAGTGATTGCTGCAAAAGTAATCCAGATTATTTGATTGATGAGAGTAACAAATCCGAATAAAAGTAGTACGACCCATCTATAACCATAGACTTTGTAATTACTAGCTTCTGTAGAATTCATACAGTTAAAGAAAAATACTAATTTATAAAATTTTAACCTAAGAATCAATAAGAGGACAGGATTTGATTTTCAACTTAAATCTACTAGTTAAAATTAAGAGATTTAGAATATAGAAATTATAAATTCGTATTTATATTACTTTCACCACTAAGAATATTTAGAAAGAAAAGATAAAGTACGGATATTCTAATAGAGCTTCTACTTTGTTGTAATGAAGAAGTATGGCAATTAAGAAAATTGTTGATATAATTTGAATAAAACCAAAATATGTGATATTATTAGCTGTAATTCTTTGCAAATTTATATCAAGAGGATAAGGATCAGTTGCATTTACATATCCATCAATTGGATATGGATCTTTTTTATCCATTCAGACCAGTAATTACCTTCTTGTGTCGTTTTATCAAACCAGAAATTCGACCACCACCATTTCCAAGAAAAATGTCCTTGATCATGTGCTTGTGAAGTTTCACAGGGATTATTATTTATAAATGAATCTTTTTCTAAGCAAATCCCTGTGTATTTTTGCTAAAAACACAAATAAAATAAAGATATTCAGAGTTCACCTCTAACTGCTTTACCATAGTAATCATCCTTTACGTAATCAAAAGAATCGAATTTTTTAGGTGTTACAATTATACAACACCAGGTACCTATTTTTTGCAAACCTGCCCAATAGACTTCCGCTGCTTGCTTATCCATATACCTACTTAATATTGCCATAGCAAGATCATCAGTGTAACCTTCATCGCCAGGTAGTAATATTTCGGGAGTACCATAGACAATCACTCCCTTACTTTGTTCACTTTGATTGTCAATCATTACTGATATTACAGAATTTCTTTTAATATTTCGAGCTTTTTTACTTTTTATAGGAGTGCTGAAGAATATCTGTTTATCTCTCAACAAATACCAGACAGGTGCTGAATGGACAGTGCCATCCTTGTTTAGAGTGCATATTCTTGCTATTTTCATTTGATTAAGAAAATCATATATTTCCTCTTCAGTCATGCTTGGAGGACCTTTATATTCCATGAAAT
Organism: uncultured archaeon; assembly: GCA_964549075.1. GTDB lineage: Archaea > Asgardarchaeota > Heimdallarchaeia > Heimdallarchaeales > Heimdallarchaeaceae > UBA460. The sequence continues at coordinate 5,616 of CAZJUB010000060.1, forward strand.
CACCAAAAAAATCAAAGCTTGTTTATGCTTAAAAATCTTTTTACAATCATTGAAAACAAGAGAGATTAAGACAAATCCTCGCCTTTATATATTGAAAAATTGACCAAAAAATAGCAAACTCTGCATAGTTTTAGGTGGACGTTTTGGGTAAAGATTCAATAAAGGTAGAAGGGGCAAACGAAAACAATCTCAAACACATTTCTGTAGAGATTCCTCATGATAAATTAGTTGTTATAAGTGGAATTTCTGGTAGTGGAAAAAGTTCTCTAGCTTTCAATACTATCTTCATGGAAGCTCAAAGAAGATATATGGAAACCTTATCAGCCTATGCAAGACAATTTATTGGTAATTTTGACCGTCCAGATGTTGAGCATATAGATGGTTTAAGACCTACAATATCAATTGATCAAAAAACCATTTCTAGAAATCCACGAAGCACAGTAGGAACTCTTACTGAAATATTTGATTACATGAGAGTCTTATTTGCGAGAGTAGGTATACCACATTGTCCAGTGTGTAAAGAAAAAATAGAAGCTCAACCTTCAGAACAAATTATTGAACAGATATTTGCAAGTTATGAAGGAGAGAGGATAAAGATAGTAGCTCCTATGTTTGAAAAACGTAAAGGAGAGTATCGAAAAGAGCTTAATGATTGGAGAGAAGATGGTTTTAACCGTTTAATTATTGATGGTAAAGAAGTAAATCTTGATGATGAAGAAGTTACATTAGAACGATATGTTGCTCATGATATAGATATCATAGTAGACAGAAACACATGTGAGAGAAGAAATGAACCAAGTATTAGAGAAAGTGTCAACTTAGCACTTGAATTATCTAGCGGAAAATTGCAGATAATTGGAGAAAAGAAAGCTAGAATGTTTTCAACAAAACTTGTTTGTCCCAAATGTGGTATTGCAATAAATGAATTCAATCCTAGAGATTTCTCATACAATACACCAGTTGGAGCTTGCCTGAGATGTAAGGGAATAGGAAAGATCCCACAGATTGTTCCAGAAAAATTTGTTAATAAAAAATTATCAATAAAACAAGGTGCCATCGCTACAACAACTTCTAGTGGCAATTATATCACATATAGTGGTATCGGGATTAAGAGTCTTAACTCAATTATAAAACAGCATGGTTTTGATATAAACACACCACTAGAAAAAGTGACTGAAGAACAGCTGAACATTCTTCTTTATGGTTCTGGGAACAGGGAGTATAAAGTTGAATGGGAATGGGGAAATGAGGAATCAACCTGGAAAGGTCAAGGTGAGTATCTAACAAGATGGAAAGGACTTATTCCAAATACAATGGAAGCTTACTATAAAGTTACTTCTAAACCTCGAAAAGAGATTCTAGAAAAATTTATGGATCTTGAAACATGCCCAGATTGTAAAGGAGATAGATTAAAACCAGAAAGTCTTGCGGTTCTTTTTAATAACAAGAACATCTCAGAACTAAATAAAATGTCAATACACAGATGTCTTAAATTCTTCAATAAAGTAAAACTTGAAGGAGAAGAACAGATTATTGCAGGACCTCTAGTCAAGGAAATCAGAAATAGACTGTCATTCTTAATGGAAGTAGGTCTACATTATATAACACTGGATAGAGCTGCAAATGAACTTAGTGGGGGAGAAGCTCAAAGAACAAGATTAGCAACTCAGATTGGTTCAAAACTTCAAGGAGTTAATTATATACTTGATGAACCAAGTATAGGATTAGCAAATCGTGATAATGAGAAATTATTGAGTTCTTTAATAAGATTACGTGATGGAAGAAATAGCGTTATTGTAGTTGAACATGATGAAGATACTTTGAGAAATGCAGACATGCTCTTGGATCTGGGACCATATGCTGGGGAAAAAGGAGGAGAGGTTTTATTTGCTAAGAATCCTAAACAATTAAGTTTGGAGGATGCAGAAAAATCTATTACTGCAAGATATTTACTTGGGAAAGAGGAAATCTCCATCCCAAAAATAAGAAGGAAAAGTAAAAAATTCTTGGAATTGAAAGGAGCATCTCATAATAATCTTAAAAGCATCGATATTAAGTTCCCTCTTCAAACTTTCATTGGAATCACTGGTGTCTCAGGGTCTGGAAAATCATCTTTAATTACAGACACTCTATATCCAATACTCGTCAACGAACTCCATAATGGTACTCAAAAAGTTGGGAAATATAAGTCTATTAATGGTATAGAAAACATCGATAAAGTTGTTGTTATTGACCAATCTCCTATAGGAAGAACATCTAGATCGAATCCTGCAACTTACACTAAAGTACTTGATCCAATAAGAGAGCTATTTGCTCAACTTCCAACAGCTAAAATAAGAGGGTATACAAAAACAAGATTTACTTTTAACACAAAAGAAGGAAGATGTGAAGCTTGCAAAGGTCATGGTTACAACACAATTGAAATGTCACTTTTACCTGATGTGGAAGTAGAATGTGAGATTTGCAAAGGGAACAGATTTGATGATGAAACACTCAAGATTAAGTTTCAAAAGTATTCAATAGCTGATATTTTAGATATGACTGTAAGTAAAGCTATGAAGGTATTTAAGAATCAACCTAAGATTGCTAGAATTCTTCAAACACTATGCGATGTAGGATTAGATTATATCAAACTTGGTCAATCATCAACCACAATCAGTGGGGGAGAAGCACAAAGAATAAAATTATCGAGAGAACTCTCGAAAAGAGACACAGGGAATACACTATATATCCTGGACGAACCTACTACAGGATTATCATTTCTAGATATTAAAAAACTCCTAAAAGTTTTACATAGACTTGTTGATAAAAAGAATACAATAATTATTATTGAACACAATTTAGATGTTATCAAAACCGTTGATTATATAATTGATTTAGGTCCAGAAGGAGGAGAGGAATATGGTGGTTATATAGTTACAGAAGGCACTCCAGAAGAAGTAATGACATGTGAAAAGTCTTATACAGGTCAAGCTCTTAAAAAGGTCTTTTTCAGAGATTATAAATCAAAAGAGATTGAACCTTCGTCACATTTAGAAGAAGGAATGGATCCGTCGAATTTTCTATACGTCAGAGGTGCAACAAAGAACAATCTAAAGAATATTAATGTAGATATTCCAAAAGAGAAACTTGTTGTTATTACAGGTCCTAGTGGTTCAGGTAAAAGCTCGTTGGCTATTGATACATTGTTTGCTGAAGGTCAGAGACGGTTTGTAGAAAGTCTTTCTAGTTATGCTAGACAATTTTTAGTTAAAGCAGAACGAGGAGATGTTGAAGATATCATAGGACTAACTCCTTCTATTGCAATAGATCAACATTCTATCTCAAAGAATCCGAGATCTACAGTTGCTACAACTACAGAGATATATGACTATTTACGTCTATTATATGCGAAGATTGGAATACCTCATTGTCCTAAATGCAACATTGTTTTAAGACAAAGAACTGTCCCAGAAATAAGGAATTTGGTTTTGAAAGATTTCTCTAAAGAGGATATAATTGTCGCAAGTTCGTTGTCAAATGGTGAAACAATTGATGTTCAAAAAGCGATTAAAGAATTGTTGAAACAAGGTTATTCCCGCGCTTTAATAGATAATGAAGAATATCACTTAGATGATGTCATAACCAAAAAGAAAGCTAAATCATTATCAGCTATTATCGACAGGTTGAATGTAGGAAAAGAAAATGAATCAAGGCTAGCTGAAGCGATTGAAATAGCTGTAAAATTAGGTAAAGGACGAGTTGAAATACATAACAATGGTAAGATGAAAACTTACTCAATTTATGCAGAGTGTATAGATCACGATTATGAAGCTCCTGAGGAGATGCATCCAAGAATATTCAGTTTTAATCATTATTCTGGAGCGTGTACAACTTGTACAGGTCTAGGTTCAATAAGAAAGTTAGATATAAAGAAAATCGTAACGGATTGGAAAAAATCAATTGTTCAAGGAGCAATAGGACCATACAGCGTTCAAAGAATGACTAATCCCAGTTCATGGAGAAGAAATATGCTAAAATCAATAGCTGACCACTATGGTTTTACTTTAGAAACGCCAATAAAAGAATTATCTCCTCAACAATTAGAAGCTCTTTTCTATGGTTCCAAAGGAGAAGTTGTAAAGTTAAAAATTCAACGAGAAGGAGAAAGATCTTCTTCAGAGTTTACAAAAACTGCGGAATGGGAGGGATTAATTCCGAGATGGGAAAAATGGTTAGCTGAACCTACTGATTCTAAATGGGGATTGGAATATAAACAGAGATACAACAAATACTTTACAGAATATAGATGCCCAGATTGTGGAGGACATAAGCTAAAACCTGAAATTCTGGCTATAACTGTAGGTGGGAGATCGATTTATGATTTATCCTCAGCTGCAGTAGATGAATTCTTAACTTTCTTAAATACTCTTCAACTTAATAAACGAGACCAGAAAATTGCGGAGAGAATTATCACTGAGTTGACAAAGAGAGCGCAATATTTAGTGGATGTTGGCTTGAGTTATTTAACACTTAACAGAAGATCAAGTACTTTATCTAATGGTGAAGCACAGAGGATAAGATTAGCTTCTCAGATAGGTTCTGGTTTGGTGGGAGTAACATATGTACTCGATGAACCAACAATTGGTTTACATCCTCGTGATATTGATAAACTATTAAATACTTTAAAGAAACTCCGAGATAACTCTAATCATGTAATCATAGTAGAGCATGATGACATTATCATCAAAGAGTCAGATTATCTTATAGAACTAGGACCATTAGGAGGGGATTTCGGAGGAGAAGTAGTTCATGAAGGACCGACTCAAGAAGTTCTACAGAATCCAGATTCACTTACAGGTAGATATTTATCAAAAGAGCATCGAATCTTAACTCCTAGTGAAAGAAGAAATTATAATAAAGCTATCAGTATTGAAGGAGCTTCAGAGAATAATTTGAAAGACATTAATGTCAAATTTGGTTTGGGGACGATTACAGCTGTAACAGGAGTTTCAGGTGCAGGAAAATCATCACTTGTTATTGAAATACTGCAGAAAGCTCTTGAAAGGGAAATTTCAGGAAAGAAAATTGAAGTTGGAAAACACAAGAAAATAACAGGTTATGAAGAATTATCAAAAGTAGTTGTAGTTGATCAATCAACCTTAAGTAAGTCAAGAAGATCCAATCCTGCAACATATTTAGGTGTTTTTGATGAGATAAGAAAGTTTTATGCAACCTTGCCTGAATCTAGAATTAGAGGTTTTAATTCCGGTCATTTTAGCTATAACACTAGTTATGGACAGTGTCGTGAATGCAGAGGATTAGGTGAAAAAAGGATAGAGTTGCTTTTCTTATCTGATGTATGGTTATTGTGCCCTTCGTGTAAAGGCAAGAGATACAAGAAACAAGTACTAGCTGCTAGATATAAGAAGAAGACAATATCAGACATATTAGAAATGACTTTGAAAGAAGCAGCAGAATTCTTCAAAGATATAGCAGCAATTCATGATCCATTAAAATTAGCTATAGATGTCGGTTTAGGTTATTTGAAGATGGGACAACCAACAACCATGATATCAGGTGGGGAAGCAGAGAGATTGAAAATTTCAAGAGAGTTGGCGAAACAAAAACATTCGAATAACATCTTCATGCTCGATGAACCATCTCAAGGATTGCATTATTATGATATTGAAAAACTAATTTTGGTTTTACAAAAACTAGCATATGAGAAAAACACCATAGTTCTGATTGATCACAATATGGATTTAGTAAAAATTGCTGATAGAATAATTGATTTAGGTCCAGAAGGAGGAACAAGAAAAGGTGGATATTTAGTAGCAACCGGAACTCCTGAAGAAATCACAGAAAAACAACAAGGATATACTTGGGAATATTTGAAAAAAGCGATGTTAATGGAATGAATCAAGATATAGAATTGTCTTAAAATTGTATTCTAATAAATATTATAAGTAATAATTTATCCTTTATCACAATGAGAAAAGCAAGAAAAATACAGAGATACTTAGTTTGTTTAATGATAAGTTTCTTTATTTTTAACACCTTTGGACAAAAAGAAATTCAAAGTAAGGTAAGTACTTGTCCTATTATTTTAAAAACGAATGGTGGAGGAATCTATCCTGATTATGGTTTATACATAGCTGAACAATTAGATGAATTAGGTATAGAAGTAGAAGTTAAGGTTGAAGAATGGACGATTTTTGTTGGTACTCTTTGTTTGAAACATGATTATGATTTAGGTATTCGAACTTTCGATTTTTCTTTATTAAACCCAGATCCAACTAATTATTTCAATTTGATAGATAATACAGAATTATTAGGAATGGACATTCCATATGTTCCAGAAGCATTAGATATACTTAAACAAGCACAATCAATTACTGACCAATCAGAGAGAATTGAAACTTATATTGAATGGTCTAATCTTGTATTAGATAAAATTGCACATATTTTTCCTCTCTTCAATCAAAGAAGAAACCACTTTCTATGGAGTAATACTTTAGGTTATGATATAATGTGGGGATTAGCTAATAGTTTACCTCAAATATTTTATGATGGTTACCACAATGGACAAGTTTCTCTAGAAGAATTGAATCTTGCTTTATCTTATTGGATAGATTTGAATCCTTTATCATATAAAGATCCAAGTAGTGAGCTTTTAATAGATTTGATTTTTGAGCCTATTCTGCAAGTAAATCCTTACACTCATTTGCCTACCACAACTGGTTTGATTAATAGTTGGACTATGATTAATGACACTTACTATACTTTTCATCTTAGAGATGATATTTTCTGGTGTCCTTCTTTTAATATAACAGAAAGAACACCTAACTCACTTCCTTTAAATTCCTCAGATTTAAGTACTCTAATGGTGGGATTGAAATCAGAATTTAGCAATGGTACTAATCAAAGATTAACCGCTAAAGATGTAGTCTTTTCACTATTAGCATACAGTAATCCACTAATTAGTGATAAAAGTAATGAATATAGTTGGATGAAATCTCTTGTATTTGATCCTGTTGATGAATTTACTTTTTCTCTAATAGTTGATGGAAATTCAAATACTCCTGAAAATGAGCTCTATGCTCCTCTTTGGTCAAAATTAAATGTTCCTTGTTTACCAGAATTCTTTCTTAATTCAACAAGCACAAACATAACTCAATCAGCTAGTGAGATAAATATGGTTGGAATATATGAAAACATTGATAGAACTGCTGAATGGAAAACCTTTCGAAAATCAGCTTTTGGTTGTGGAAAATATTTGCTAGATTATGCTGTTTGGGGTAGCAAGACTTTATTACAGAAAAATCCAAACTGGTACAACATCAGTCCAATTGATGGAACAATTCAATATTTGAATATACCAAAAATAAATGTATTTGATATGAACGAGGATGCAGAAAGAAGAGCTGAATTTAAAGCTGGAAAACTTGATTTTTATAATCCAGAGGTACCATTCAGCGACACACCAGATATTAATTTTATATATCAGACTGCTGTATCTGACGAAGCTAGTTGTCTTTTTTTCAACCTCAGAAGACCTTTCATTGGAGGAACAGATAACTTTGTGAATTCTACTTATGAAGGAAAAGAAGAGTATACCAAAGCATCAACTAAACGAAAAGCTATTTGTTATGCAATTGACAGAGATTTGATTAATGAAGAGTTAAATTTTAGATGGTACAATCCTCAACATGGATTAATTAATGAAATATTTACTCATCCTTATTTGGATGAGATTTTTGATTATGAATATGATTTAGATTCTTCTATTGAATGGTTTACAGGAATACGACCAACGACAACAACTCCATCATTGACAAATACGATTTCTTATAGTTTTGGATTTATATTTAATACATTGATGTTCTCAATTATTATACATTTAAAGATTCATAGAAAACATGATAGAAACTAGAGAACTTTTTCCTTTTTCAGTATAACATTCACCCGTAAACTATTTATTATCTAGTTCTAGTTTTACATGAAACAAATGAACGATGCGTATGAATTCAGCGTAGAATATGCAAAAAAGATGGATTCAGCTGATTCTCTGAATTTTTATAGAGATCACTTCTTTATTCCAAACAAATCAATATATCTAAATGGTAATTCTCTTGGTTTACTTTCTAAAGAAGCGGCTTCTTCTTTGCTGAAAGTTCTTGATGAATGGAAACAACTAGGAGTACAAGGATGGACAAATGAAGAGCATCCATGGTTCTATTTAGCTGAAAATTTAGGTAAAAAAGCTGCAAAACTTGTAGGAGCAAAACCAGAAGAAGTCGTTGCTACAGGTACGACAACAGTTAATCTTCACTCTCTTGTAAGTACTTTCTATCAACTAACCGAACAGAGAACAAAAATCCTTGCTGATGAACTGAATTTTCCAACCGACATTTACGCTCTTCAGAGTCAAGTCAAACTCAAAAATCTTGATCCTGAAAAACATTTAAAACTAGTTAAGAGTGATGATGGCAGAACGTTGGATGAAGCCAAAATCAAGCGTTCTATCACTAAAGATGTTGCTTTAGTTGTTTTGCCTTCAGTCCTGTTTAAAAGTGGACAACTTCTAGATATAGCGGGAATAACAGAAAATGCCCATAGTAAAGGGGTGGTAATTGGATGGGATTGCAGTCATTCAGTAGGTGTCATACCTCATAAATTTGATGAGTGGGATGTGGATTTTGCTTTTTGGTGTAGCTACAAATATCTTAATGCTGGTCCAGGTGCAAGTGCGTTCATATATGTCAATGAGAAACATTTTGATAAAGAAGCTGCTTTACCTGGTTGGTTTGGTTATGTTAAAGAGAAACAATTCGAGATGAATTTGTATTTTGAACAAGCTAAAAGCGCTGGAGGTTGGCAGATATCATCTCCCTCAATCTTAGGATCAGCTGCTCTCGAAGGATCCTTAGATTTGATACTTAAGGCAGGAATAGAAAATATAAGAGAAAAATCTCTTAAATTAACTTCTTATTTGCTTTACCTTGTTGATAATTTACTAACGGAACAGCCATATAATTTTACTATTGGAACACCTCGTATGCCTAATCAACGTGGAGGGCACATCGCTCTTGAACATGAAAACGCTCTAAATATTCATGATCAGCTTCTAGAATATAACATAATTCACGATTTTAGACCTCCAAATGTTCTAAGATTTACACCTGTAGCTCTTCATACAACTTTTGAGGAAGTTTGGATATTGGTTAGTGTTTTGAGAAAAATTATTGATAAAAAGTGATTGGTGTTTTCCCTCTTCTAAACTTTTATTATCTTAGCAGTTAGTTCTTTTTTGAATACTATGCTTGCTATTGAAACGAGGGAGTTAACTAAAGATTATGAAATCAAAAAAAACAAAGAACGGGTTTATCTCAGAGCTGTTGATGATCTAAATCTTCAGATTGAAGAATCTGAAATCTACTGCCTTTTAGGGCCCAATGGTGCAGGAAAAACCAGTACTACACGTCTTTTAACCTCGATATTACATCCCACTTTAGGTGGTGCTAGAATTTTAGGATCAGATATTGTTAATGAGGCTAGTAAAGTAAGAAGTAAAGTGGGATTATTAACTGAAACACCTGCCTTATATGATAGGCTGACTGTAAGACAGAATCTTGATTTTATAGCTAAATTATACAGTATGCAAAAAGAAGATATCAGTTCTCGAATCGAGGAAATTATGGATCTTTTTGATCTAACCGAAAAAATTGATCTATCAGCTGGTTCATTGTCTAAAGGAATGAAACAAAAGGTTTCAATAGCAAGAGCAATGATTCATGATCCCCCTGTTCTGTTCTTAGATGAACCTACAGCTTCGTTAGCTCCAGAATCAGCAAAAGTTGTTAGAGAACTGATAATGAAATTATCAAGAAAAGAGAAACGAACTTTTTTCATCTGCACTCACAATTTATTTGAAGCTGAAAGATTAGCCTCAGTGGTTGGAATTATTAATAGAGGGAAGATAATTGCAGAAGGTTCTCCTTCACAGTTAAGAGAGCTAAAAAAGGAAGAAACTACAACAATTTTCAGATTTTCGTCATGGAATGATATAATTAAGAATTATTTCGTAGAGGGAAACTATGACATACTGGAGATTAATCCAGAAAAAAAATCCATATCCCTTTTTATTAACGATATCGAAAAGGAAACACCTCTAATCATCGAACAACTTGTTAAACTTAAATTTCCGATGTTCGAAGTAAGACATGAGTTTCCCACTTTAGAACGCATCTATCTTGAATTAATAGAAAGTGCGAACAGACCAACAATTGAAGAGGAGGTAGAAGCATGAATTTCAAAAGAGTCTGGGCATTAACTCGCAAAGATCTTCGTGAATTCATGAAATCTAAATATGTGGTATCAGTCATAATTGGAATTCCTTTGTTATTTGCGATCTTATTCCCTTTTGCTACATTAATGCCAATGACTCAAGCTAATCCTCAAGATTTTGAAGGAGAGGAATTTGGATCTTTTGTTGAGAATCTATTTTCTAAAACTGTCAGAGGATGGGATGGCTTAAACAATTTCGGAAAAACAATGGTTTTGATGGCTTATGCGATGTTTGTTACAGTTCTTCTATTACCAATTATTATACCAGCTGTAACAGCATCGGAAACAGTAGTTGGAGAGAAAGAACGTAAAACAATAGAATCTATATTAGCTTCACCTATGACAGAAACAGAAATAGTTAAAGCAAAAATTATTTAATCATTAATTCAATCATTTTTAGTAAAAA
>CAZJUB010000061.1:0-4357 GCA_964549075.1 uncultured archaeon
GCACCTATTTGAAAGGTAATAGTCTTTACAGTAAATTGCAACAAAATTAAATAGCGATTCCGTCTATTGATTCTGTTCAAGAAATAGTCGTGAGTTAATTTTTACTAGTTGGTTATTGTGAATAAAAAGGATATCCAATAAACTACAAAAGAATAATAAATATCTACTGAATATTTCACTCATGGAATATGATACTATAATCGTTGGCTCAGGACTAGCTGGATTAATAGCTGGAGCTAAATTATCAAAAGAAGGTAAAAAAGTGCTGATACTTGAACAACACACTACTTCTGGTGGATATGTTGCTGGTTTTAAAAGAGATGATTATATCATAGATTTGAGTTTACATTCGATGGATGGACTTTATGAGTTAGATCCAAAAATAAAAATCTTTGAAGAGTTAGATGTTGTTTTCAACATTGAGTTTGTTAAAATCCCAACTGGGTACTATCGTTATAAAAACAGTAGAGTAAATTTCAGCATACCTGACAAGGTTGAAGATGCAATGTTGGAGCTTTCAAATGTTTTCCCAACTGAAAAGAAGAACATTGAAAAGTTTTTCAAAACTTTATCAAATCTAACTGAAGACACTCACAGTATTCCAACTTCAAAGGTAAAACAAGCTCTTATTGGTCCTTTAGTTCCAATTCTTTATTCTAGTATTCCAAAATGGGGACGAAGAACTGCTGGTGAACTGTTAGATATGCATTTTGAGAACGAAGATTTGAAACTAGCTCTAGCTGGACCTCTACAATATTATAGTGATGATCCATATAAACTGTCTGCTGTTATTTTTGCTTTAGCTCATTCATCGAGATTTAAGGGAGGTACACATTATATTAAAGGTGGTTCTGTCAGATTATCAAACCATCTTGTAGACTTTATTAAAGAGAAAGGGAGTGGTATTTTATTCAGCAGAAAAGTTACAAAGATTTTGATTGAAGGAGGAACTGCGTATGGTGTTGAGTATATTAATACTGAAATAGAAAACGCTGAACCAGTTTCAGTGCAAGCAAAATCTATCATTGTAAATGCGTCAGTTCCTCAAGCTGTAAATGAGTTAATCCCTGCAAACCAAGTGGAATCTTTACGAGCAAGCGTAAATAAAATGGAACCTGGACATTCTTTGTTGAATATTTATTTTTGTTTCAATAAATTATTATCTGAATTGGGACATGAAAGTTACACGACAGTGCTAAATGTAAACTCGATAAACACACTTTCTGATCTCGAATCTAATAATAAAGAAGATTATTCAAATAGAAACTATATTTTCATCGATTATGGTCAGATAGATTCAGGATTAGCTCCACCTGGAAAATCAACAGGAACTATAAGTGTAATAGATTATCTGGAAAATTGGGAAGGTCTATCAGATGAAGAGTATAATACTAAAAAACAAGTTGTAACAAACATCTTCATCAATCGTTTAAATGAACTTATACCAGGAGTTAGACAATATATTGAGTACGCAAATATATCAACTCCTTTAACTAAGAAAAATGAAACACTCAATACAAATGGCAGTTCTATAGGCTTTGCTCAAATGTTAAGTCAAGCAGGGATGAAACGATTTAAATCTAAATCTCCAATTAAAAATCTATATTTCTCTTCTGCATGGACATTTCCTGGAGGAGGATACTCTTCAACCATTTTAGCAGGATGGCAGTGTGCTTTGCATATATTGGATGAAGTAAAATTTTAATGTGAAAATTCTATTTCCATAGTTCTTTATTTTCTTTTATGAATTGTTCCAATGTTCTTGGTTTTTTCTTCATTATTTTCTCAAAGTCATCATAAATTTTATCAGATTTTTTAATTTTTGCTGCAAAATAGATTAGTCTCATGATCTTTATCATATCTTTCGAAAATCCGTAATTTTTCATTTTCTTTTTAAATGCGCTGCCTGAAGGATTAGTATAGGATATTTGTGTTTTCAAGATACTGGACATTATCTCCGCAACTTCAGACAGATTATATAATTGAGCTCCTGTAATATGTACGATTTGATTTGTGTACCCCTGTTTCAATAATAAATGAGCTACTACCTCTCCTAAGTCTTTTACATTTGTAAAATTAAATTTTGTATTTCCCGCAGGAATGTAGAGATTTTTTTCTTTTTGTATGACTTCTTTATGAGTAGTAGAAAGATTTTGCATAAAATAACCTGACCGCATGTGTGTATATGGGATTCCGACTTTTTCTATGTATTTTTCAATTTTATAATGAGGAACCTTGGAATTTGCATCTGCTATAGAAAGAGTAACAACATACTTTATTCCTTTTGTCTTCATTAAATCAATAAATGGAAACATGTATGTCTTAACATCTCCTATTTGAGGTGGTCTCATCAGAAACACCATGTCAATATTATCTAGCGCATTATCAAATGTACTCTCATCATAAAAATCCAAGTTTCTGAATTGAACTTCATCTCCAAACATTAATTTAACTGATTCTTCATATAAATCCGCAGCAACAATTTTGACGTCTTTATCTTTTAGAGACTTAATAACTTCCTTTCCAACATTACCTGTTGCTCCTGTAATCAATATGTTTGATAGGTTACTCATCTATCAACAAATTAAATTATACTTTAAAAATATTTCGTAATCGAAATTTTTGTATGCGAAATATATTTATATTCTGATATAAATGACAATTCATCATGAAAAATCCTTCAAAAATCGGTTTATATATCGCTAAAATACATCAAAGCTCTGATAGAATATTTTCTCGAAAATTAAGAGAAAGAGATCTCTTGGACTTGAATCCTTCACAGGGGAGAGTATTGTTTGCTTTACGTGAAAAAGATTTAATTTCAATTCAGGAATTAGCGGAAACGACCTCTTTAAGCAACTCAACTCTAACAGCTGTTTTGGATAAACTTGAGTCTAAAGGACTAATCAAAAGAATTCATGATAAAATAGATCGAAGAAAATATCTCATAAAATTACAGTCAAATTTTCTTGATTCCTTCAAAACATATTATGATATTGTGATAGAAATGAGTAATTTGTTCTTTGAAGGTTTTACAAATGATGAAATTGCTATCTTAGAGAGTAAATTACTAAGAATTATGAGTAATCTTGAAAAATATGAGAAATTATAGAGGAAGTATCTGAATATTTTAAAGGTATCTTATGTTAGATTTAAAAATAAGTTCTGTTTTTTTACGACATTGGAGTTTGACATCTTGACTAAAACAATAACGAAAAAAGAAAATCCATATGAAAAACTTACTAAAGTATTTAATACAATACCTAATGGTTTCCCCACAGTAGAGGATGGAACACATCTTCGTGTTCTTGAATGGATTTATGAACCTGAAGAAGCTGAACTAACAAGCAAACTAAAGCTCTCTGGTGAAACTGTTAAAAAAATGTCAAAGAGACTTAAGATTCCAGAAAAAGAACTTACTGAAAGACTCGAAATTATGGATTCAAAAGGTCAAATCAGAGTAAGTACATCCTCAAAAGGTGAAAAGAAATATGCTCTCCTCCCTTTTGTTATAGGAGTCTATGAGGAACAAATACACAGAATGGATCCTGAATTTGCTGAATTGTTTGAGGAGTATATACAGAAGAGTAAAGGAGCTATATTGTTTTCAAAGAAACCTGCTATTCAACGTGTTGTTCCTGTTAATAGAGTAATCAAAACAGAATTAGTGATTCATCCTTATAGTCAAGCAGAAGAGATGATACTTAATTCAAAAAGCTGGGGTGTTAGACCTTGTATCTGTAAAATACAACAAGAGATGATTGGTGATCCTTGTAAATATCCTGATAGAGTGTGCTTAGTATTCTCTAAACGAGAAAATAAGTATGAAGAAAGTCTTCAAACCACTCCAATAACTAAAGACGAAGCTTTGAAGATTTTAAAAGAAGCAGAAGAAGCAGGTTTGGTTCATACTTCTATGAATGTAGAATCAGGACACAGTTATATCTGTAATTGCTGTACTTGCTGTTGTGGTGTTCTTCGAAGTTATGTTGAATGGGGACAACCTCACGCATTTGTAAAGTCCGATTATGTAATTAGTATTGACGTGGATTCATGTATAGGTTGTGGGAAATGTGTTGATAGATGTCAGTTTTCTGCTTTATCAATAGTTGATAAGAAATGTATAGCTAATGACAATTGTGTAGGTTGCGGTGTATGTGCTCTCATCTGCCCAAATGATTCTTTGAGTTTAGTAGATAGAAATCCAAAAGAGATTAAGAAACCACCAAAAAACATTCTTTCTTGGATGCTTAAAAGAGCTGTTAGACGTGGGGTCAATCTTCTCAAAATTATATAATTATGTGCTATAGCTTAAATATTACTGTTACAAAAATTATTATGAATGGTACAAATAGCT
>CAZJUB010000061.1:4457-16073 GCA_964549075.1 uncultured archaeon
GTTTTAGGAATTGTACCTGAAGAGATACAACTCCCCTTTGTAATTGTAGGTATAATAATTATGTCTATAGGTCTGATAGTAGGTTGTTTAGGTAGAATAGGACGTGGAATTTATCTAGCAAGAGATAAAGCTAAACTTTCAACAAATTGGGGTCATGCAATAGTTAGACATCCTTCCTATTTCTTGTATATTACTGGTTTTATCGGAATACCATTTGTTGCCTTTTCTCCCTATCTATTTATATTCTATCTAGGAATACCTGGATATATATTAACTACTAAGTCTGAAGAAGAAGTCTTGATAGAAACTTTTGGTGAAGAATACATAAATTATCAAAAAAAGGTAGGGAAACTGTTTATAAAAATAAGAAGGAAGAAAAAATAATTACTTAAACGGCCATTTCTCTAGTAACTTTAAGTTATCTTCTAATTTCGCTTCTTGAAGAATTTCAATTACTCTACTCTCTTTTAGTCTCATAGGCATCCTATCAACTTTACTAAATGAATCGATAAATGTAAAAGCAAACGCTGTAGATATCTTAGCATCTAGTTTACTTATTTTATCAAAGGTGTCAGCTGATGTGTGACCATATCCTCTCCCTACTGTTGGATCTGGTTTTTCTCCAAATATACAGACATTCGGGATTCCCTTCAAGAAAAACGGATAATTATCGCTTGCTGTAATGATACTTTTAGAGATTCTGGATTCATACAATAATTCATTCTGTAGTTCTTTTATTATAACATACAATTCTTCAATTCCACTGCAAGGAATGTGTTTAGGAGTGTAGCCAATTAATCCATCAAGATTGATCATAGCAACAACATCAGAGATATCAATGTTGTCCACATAAATAGTCGAACCCACTACACCAAATTCTTCAACACCAAAAGCAATAAACCTTAAAGTTCTCTCTGGAGTATAATTGAATTCTTTCATCAATTTAGTTATCTCGAGCATTGCAGCAACAGATGCAGCATTATCAGTCGCACCTTGTGCTATATCATGACCATCATAATGTCCCCCTATGACAATAACCTCATCTTTTCGTCTTCCTAGTATTTCCCAAATTATGTGTTTAGAAGTCAACTTTGGAGTATCGTTGGAAACTTTAATTTTACATGTAATTGCATCATCGTCTTTCAGAAGCTCTTTAATGTGTTCATAAGATTCTTTGGAAATACCTATTGCTATTATCTCACCTATTCTGTTTGATCTAACAGATCCCGTTGGAAAAAGTTGTCCTGGATTGTGGTTTGCAAAAATAAAAGCTTTAGCTCCAAATTCGTACGCATTTGCATATTTAATGCGTCTATGTAACCATCCTTCTTCAGTGTCTCCTGAATGTATCATAACAGCTTTTCCAGGAATAGTGCTTCTTAATCTATTTAGTTCAGTCTCAGAACCACCCACACCATCTATTATATTCATCTCTAGAGTTTCATTATTAGTTGATGGTGCTAAAACAAGTGAAATAGCTGGAAAATTGTATTCCTTCTTTTTAGTTTTTATTTTAAAATCACAGTCTCCCCTTATCCAACCTTGATATTCAAATTCAAATTTTTCTACTTCTATATTAATTTCATCTAAATACTTTTGAATATATTCTTGAGCAAGTTTCTCACTTTCAGTACCTGCAAATCTGCTACCCATTAGGCATAAATCTTTAATTGTTTCATAAATCGAATCTCTAGCAAGAAGTCTCCCAATGATTTTTTCCTTTAAATCTCCGATTTCATACATAACAATGAATTATCTTTAGAATTTTTAAAACTAACTCCCTAACGTTAAAAAGAAATCCATTTGTTCCCTAATAAATCCTTCATCCGCACTTCCAATTATTCTTTGATTATTTGGAAGGACAATTGTTGGAATAGCGACTATCTCATACTCTCCAGCTTTTGTAATATCTTTAGTTACGTCAATAACTTCGAGTTCTAAATGATCCACTCCTTTTATAATCTGTCTTAAAATACTTTCTAAATATGGACACCAGCTGCATGTTGGGCTTGTAAAGAATAATATTTTAAGACTCATTAGATCATCACCTAATCAACTATCTCAATTAATGGCATTTTATCTTTATATCTTACAACTTTTGGTAGAAAAGTTGCTCCTGCCGAGCTTTTCATACATTCAATGTAAGTTGTATAATCTTCTCTTGAAAAGCGGATGATTATGTCTGCAGTTGTTCGTAATCTTGCTAACATTTCTCTGCTAATTGCATTAAAATTAATGAAAGAATAACCAATTGATCTTTTCTCTTTTATATTGAAAGACTGTAAAGCAAAATATCTGAGAAATTCTGATTCATTTAGTATGTTTGCATCATCAGTCAAATCCCCATATATAACAACTTTTTGTTTCGATTTCTGGAACGCTTCCATCAATTCAACAGTAACAGAAATCATATCATCAGTAGTCATCAACTGACTCATCTCTCTAGCTTCTACTGCAGTAACTGATCGATTGTATTTGTCAATAAAAACAATGTTTCCTTTATTCAAGAACGGTTCTATGTTAAAATCAGCTTTATTAAAATCTTCAACTATTCTAGATGAATACATATGAACATTAGAGTGAATAATAACTCCTTTATCATTTTCGAGATGATAACAGAGGGTAGTTAAAAATAAGGGGAAGTAATTAGTTTCTCCATCTACTTCTACCAAAACTACACTACCAGAAGGAATACCTCCACCAAGTAATTTATCAAGTTTTTCTATACCCGAGGATTCTTCTTTGATGTGTGATGTCGGAGGTTGTTCAGATCTAAGAATTGAAATACCATCTCTATTAATGATAAATCTATTTTCGAAGTTTATTGGTTTAGCTGAGCGAAGTTTAGGAATTGAAATTCGTTTAATTATTTGATTATTTTTGAGTTCAGTCCGAATCTTGATCACTCCATCAACTAGAAATTCTTCTATTGTGGAGTACTCTTCAGTTGGTTGAGACTCAGCTGTTAAAACAAGCACAGCATCTTCATTTGTAATTTCCCTAATGAAATCCATGAAATTACTTCTTGCAGTTTTTTCATATTTGAAATCAGCAAAAAAAGCTGAGATTGAATCAAAGATAACCATTTTTGCTTTGATAGATTCCATTTTGTCCTTTGTTCGTGCAATAATCGCAGACAAGTTGAATTGATCAGTTTGAACTAAATTTGTTCCTAAAGGTTTTAAGGACATTTTTTCAAAGTGTAATAATCCTTTATTGACATAAGATTCTAAATCCATGTTAAAGGATTGACCGTAAGTCATCAATTTTTCAATGTCAACTTCCGTTGAGATAAAGAGAACTGGAATATTTGCTTTCAAGGCTCCAACTGTCATGAAAAGAGATAGAACTGTTTTCCCTGAACCTGCAGATCCTTTAATTGCATAGCAGAAGCTTGTTCTCAAACCTCCGTCTATCATTTTATCAAGTTCTTCTATGCCAGTAGAAATAATCATCTTGTTTCATTTAAGAGATGGTTTTACTTCTATAAAATGGTATTGAAAGTTGTAGTTGAAACCTTCTTTCTCTAAAATAACTCAATATATATATATTAAGGAATGAAAAATAGTTTGTTATGGCTCCTGAATTTCAAGCTCAGACAGTAGGAACACGAATTATCGTGTGGGACATCGATCAAGGTATGGAACTCTATTCAAGTGGTTTTTATGGGAAACCAATAGGTGTTAGAAAACCTCAACTAGGCGATGAATTTAGAGACCCATCAGAGATTTCCCCTTTTGAGGCAATGTATCTGTTAGATCAAAAGAAAATTAATATTGTCGACGAGCAAAATAAGAGTTTAACTAAAACAAAATTCAGGGAAAGATGTTCAACAAATTTCCAAAATTTTGATAGCAAGATGCAAGTATACAAATATTTGCGGGATTTGGGGTATGTTGTTCGACCAGGTTTGAAATTTGGTGTGGATTTTGCTGTTTACACAAAAGGTCCAGGTTTAGAACATAGTCCATATATGATTCAGATAATTGAAAAAAATGGCAAAATTGATCCAATAGAATTGGTAAGAGCGGGGAGATTAGCAACCACTGTTAGAAAGAATTTTGTTATCGCTACAACAATCAAAAATAAATTACACTTCTTTACTTTTGGCAGATTCAAACCATGATGTTCAAACTAATTCTACGTAAACTTAATATGATTGCATGACAAAACCTTTTCATAAGATATTATTTATAACATTCAACTTACTTGTTCTTTACTAGTTTTCCTACCATAAAAGATTAAAGGAGTTATTAATATCCGTTAAATAATCATGAGTTCCTCAACTGATTGGCAAGTAGATGTATTAGAATATGCCCAGAAATGTATCTATTGTGGATATTGTTCACTCTGCCCAACTTACAAAGAACTTAAGTGGGAAATTTATCATCCTAGAGGAATTCTTGAACAAATAAAATTGTATTTTGATGAAGGGACCAAAGAAAAAACAAAACTTGAAGCTTCTAAAACGTTATTTGATGCAATATTTGCTTGTACTATGTGTAAAGCTTGTGAGAACATCTGTTTAGTTGACATCCCCTTATTAAAAATCTGGGAACAAGTTCGACAAGAATCGTTCAAAAAAGGTCGATGGAATCCCTTAATGCTTTCTTTGTATAATAAAGTAAGAGATACACATAATATTTTTGGGCTTCCTCCTGACGAAAGGTTGACTTGGGCAAAATTAAAAGGTCTGGTCATGACCCGCAGAGTCAAGAAGAAAGCTCCTTTAGCTTATTTTATAGGTTGTCAAGCATCTTACTCTGGTAAAATGAGTGAAATAGCTCCCAGTGTAGTAACAATTTTAAGAAAAACTAAAACTAATTTCACTATCCTTGGAAATGATGAGTGGTGTTGTGCATCTCCTATATTTTTAGCTGGTGGTTATTCAGTCGGAAAAAATTTCGCAAAACACAATTTGGAAGAATTGAAAAAATTAGGTGTAAAGAGATTAGTTACAGCTTGTTCAGGTTGTTATCGTACCTTTAAAATAGTCTATCCCAGAGTTTTAGGCGATAGTTGGGATATAGAAGTTCTGCATATCTCTGAATTAGCAAATGAACTAATTAAGGAAGGAAAAATTAAATTTAAAAAGCAATTTAAAGAGAAAATAACTTTCAAAGATCCTTGTGAATTAGTGAGGCATTGTGGTTTAATAGAAGCTCCACGTGAAGTAATAAATAGCATATCTAATGTAAGATTTGAAGAATTACCGTCCAACAAAGAAGAAGCACTTTGCTGTGGTGGAGGGGGATTATTAAAGCTTAATAATTCTGAATTAGTCGATAATGTTAACACAAAATTGATGGCAGAAATAAAGTATTCAGAAGCAAACATTGTCGTTAATGGGTGTCCTACTTGCTTAGATACAATCCAATCAGGAGTAAGAAAAGAAGACTTAGATATTGAAGTTATAGATATCTCTGAATTGATTCTAAGAGCTATGGGTGAAAAGAAATGACACTAAAGAAAAAAGCAAGATCAAGATTTGTTAGATTCATTGGTAAAAAACTTCGCGAGGATACACCAACTCTTCAGGTTTATTCCAGAGATATGGCCGATCTTCCTTCACTTGTAAGTATATTCTTCAAGAACAAACCTGATGGTGTCATTTTAGTTAATACAGTAGAGGATATCCAGACAATCTATGCTATTGCCAACGAAACTAAAACTCCCATAACTCAAAGAGGAGCTGGAACTGCGGGATTAGGCGGAAGTATTACTTATAACGGTGGTTTAGTTATCGATACTAAGGGTATCGAACAGAAATTTTTCTTTGATCCATTGGAGCAAACAGTAACAGTTAATCCTTCTTATGTGTTCTCAGATTTACAACGAGAGTTAAAATTACAAGGTCTTTCATTATGCGCTTATCCATCGAGTTATCATTCAGCTACAATTGGTGGTTGGATTGCTCATGGCGGTCATGGAATTGGAAGTGCACAGTACGGAGGAGCTTTAGATCAAATTGTGGAATTAGAGGTCGTGTTACCAACAGGTCACCTTGTAAAATATACAGAAAAAGATCATATCTCACTTTTTGTAGGATCTCATGGAACACTTGGAACTATAACTGAAGTAACTTTGAAAGTGAAGTTTGATATCCCACTGAAACATCAAGGATGTACTTTTGATTCTCCTGAAGAACTCGTAAGAGGTCTTAAAGATCTTAGTTTAACATTCCCATATTCAGTTTGGTTTCTAAATCCAAAACATGTAGCTTTATTTAATGAGACCTTCGGATACAATTTGCCCAATAGATATGTAGCGATAATCTCAAAGGAAGTTAGTTTTGAAGAGGAAGAACAAGAATTTAATAGAATCTTTAATAATGCTATAAGGAACTCAGGTGGTCAAATCCTTGATCGAAGATACACCGAAGATATCTGGAAATTCCGATTTAGATCTCTTTCAATGCTAAAACATTGCAGTGATTATGTTGTATCAGAAGTTATACTGCCAATTGAGAATAGTGATAAATATTTACGCAAATTAATCACTAAATTCAAAGGGAATATTCATCTGGAAGGTGAGTTTATCTCTCCTACTCATTATGCTTTACTTATGTACATACTTTCGGATGAGAAAATGTCTCCTCTTAAGAAAACACTACTGAATTTAAAATTATACAATGTTTCTCTAAAGAGTAAAAAAGTCAAAGGACATCCTTATTCGACAGGATTGTGGTTTGCAGGTTACTACAGTCAGATATACGGAAAAGATGAATTTCGAAGATATAAGGAATTTAAGAAAAGTGTAGATCCTAAGAATATTAGTAATCCAGGAAAAGTATTATCTCCCAAAATAAGATTTTTCCCAGTAGTAAGTCTAAAATTCGCAGTGAAATTAGCAAGTAGGTTGATGTTATGAAAATTAAAGAATATGAGTTTCCAGATAATTTGTTATATGTAACAGGAGAACCAGGTCACTTTTGGGTGGAACAGATTTCTGAAAAGAGAATCAAATTAGGAATAGATCATTATGCTTCTTCAAGAGCAGGTACAATAGAATATGTTATGACAATGAAGATTGATAAAAGCATAAAGAAAAATGAAACAATAGGCACAATTGAAAGCGGGAAATGGGTGGGACAACTCAAATCACCTATTGATGGAAAAATTGTTGAGAAAAACGAGAATTTACGTAAAAATCCAAGTCTTATTAATAAAGATCCTTATGGTGAAGGCTGGATTTTAATTTTAGAAGGAAATGATTTGGAAACTCAATTTGAGGAGAATGAGTTAATAGTACCTGCTGGGGAAAAACTTGAGGAATATATATTGTGGAGAATTAATCAAGAGTAAACTAAAGGTAAAAAGATAGATTTTTAATTTAACAGAATCTCCTAAACTTGTTTATGACAAGCTGGTTTATACTTCTATTTGCACTTTTACAAGGTATTTTAGAATGGTTACCAGTTAGTTCTCAAGGTCAAACTGTTTCCTTATTAATTGCAGTTGTACATCTAAATCAAGAATTAGCTTTTCAGATAGCAATTTGGCTTCATTTAGGAACCTTGCTCGCTGTTTTAATTAAATATCGTAAAGAAATATTTCAATATCTTAATCTTAAAAACAAAGATCCTAGTGTGGTTCAGTGGAGGAATTTCTTAATTTTTAGCACATTAGGTACAATAGTAACTGGTGTTCCTTGCTTTCTGTTAGTTCGATATTTAATAAAAGATAACACCAATTTTGGAGAGTATGTTATGCTACTGATAGGTATTGCACTTATAGTTACTGCAATATTATTGTTCTACTCTGAAAGAAAGAAAAGACAATTAGAAGCACAAGAAGAAGAAATTAACACAGAAAGTTCAGATAAGAGAGATTTCTTCAAATATAATGCAATTGAAAATCTCTCTAAATTACAAATGACAGTTAGTGGATTGTTTCAAGGATTCTCAATTATACCCGGTATCAGTAGATCGGGTGTTACTATGAGTGGATTGCTTTTTATGGGAACAAAAAAAGAAGATGCCATTAAAGGAAGTTTTCTCATGAGTATACCAGCTGTAATTGGAGGTTTTATCCTTGACTTAACATTTACAGCTATACAAGTTTCTCAAGAAGGCGGAACAATAATTCCAGTTGATTGGTGGCAGCTTTTAATCGCTTTAGCTATTACTGCAGTAGTTGGTTATCTTACAATGGAAATATTCCTATTTGTAGCAAGAAAATATAATTTCTCAATCATCTGTCTGATTTTAGGAATTGTTACAATAATCTTATTTGCTGTACGTTTCGCTGCTTGAAAGTAAATCTAGAAAAAGAATATTTTTTTCTCTCTAAAAGAATTTTTATATAATCAGATAGGAAATAACATTAAAAATCATGTAATTAAATTACAGTTAGCGAAAACATTAAATTAACCATAGTGATTATAGAATTGTTTAGACTTACCGTACTCCAGCTCAATTAGGTAAAAAAGGTGAATGAATGTCTTTCTATGAGTTTCGAAAACGTATTCTAGAAGAAAAACAAAAGCGTGAACAGCAACAAGTTAAACCAGTTGGAACAGATGCATCAAGACAAGAAACCGTTATTGGGAGAAACAAGTTTAGTGTAGCATTACTAGGTCTAGAAAGAGCTGGAAAAACTTCTTTAGTTAAAAAATTATTAAAACAAGAAGATATTGTAGTGCGACCAACTTATGGGGTTAACCTCGAAAATTATCAATATCGAGATTTGAACTTCACATGTTTTGATTTGGGAGGTCACCAACCTTTCCGTCTTAGTTTATGGAAAAAGTTTATTGAAAGAGCAGATGGAGTGATGTATCTTGTAGATTCTGCAGATCATGCTAGATTTGAAGAATCTAGACAAACTTTTTGGCACTATATTAATTTTGCAAAACAAAATAGCCCTGTACTGTTTTTAGCAAATAAAAGTGATTTGCCAAATTCTAAAGAACTATCTGAGATAAATGAAAAATTTGAATTAGATAAATTTCTGAGAAATCTTCGACCATTCAACATCAAAAAATGTTCAGCTCTAACAGGTCAGGGAGTATACGAAGCTTGGGATTGGATGGTAGATGTTCTTTGTGGTGCTCAACAATGGAAAGTAAAAATAGGTGCTGCAGTTTTAGCTGATGTTGAAGGTAATATCCTCTCTGAAGCTATTTTTGGTAGACCTAGTGATCAAGCTATTATTGCTAATGACTTCAAGAAATTAAAAGAGTTAACTCGTTTATTCGCCATTGAGTCAAAGGAGAGTATTCAGTCTGTTAAACTTGAAAGTCTCTTTAAAAAGCATGTAAGTCATGTTAAACGCGGTGCATATTGTTTGTCAGTTATGATTGATCCTATAGATCCAGTTACAAGAGCACAACAAATTCAATTGAGAATACTTGAAAACTTCAGTCGTAATCCTATTGACGTTCAGAAAAACTTAGGTGAAGTTTTCGAAAGCAAGTTCCCATTAGAAGTAGAAGGAGGACGTAGATAATTGAGTGGTTACTTATCCTTCATCCGTGATAAACTTATTTCTTCTCAAGAACAGAAGATACCTCAATGTGCTATCTTGGGATTAGAAGGATCAGGCAAATCCAGTGTAGTGAGTCGTCTGTTATATGGAACTGTCTCAGAAGATCAACCGTTACAACAAACATGCTATATTAATGTAACATACGGAAAATCAACTATAACAGTTCTTGAAGCAGATGAAGAAACTTCTCGTGAAAGTCCTTATTTCCAGGATATTCTTGGAAAGATTGATGGTATCGTTTTTGTGATTGACACACAATCGATGAGGCACGTTGAAGCTTCTTTCGAATATATCTTCAGTTTGTTTGATAAAATTCCTCAAAAAACCTCAATTTTATTTTTAGCAAACAAAACTGATCTTCAGGATAGTGTACCATTTCCTGATTTACTTCAGGATCCAGCTTTTCAAGTTATTATGGATGATATCAATAGATCTGTGTCCATTTATCCAGTAAGTATCAAAACTGGAGAAAACTTTTACACAGCTTTTGATTGGATAATATCAAGAATGACTGGTAGAACTCCTTTGAGAGAAGAAGTTACACCTAAAAGAGTAATTATTCTTCAAGAAGGTGGAGTTCCAGCTTTTGACCATATTTTTGATACTTCTATAGAAGAACATGATAGCACACTTCTAGGAGGGCTGATAAGCGCTTTGAACATTATGGCTTCTACAATTTTCGAATCTGAATCTGTGATGGATGTAGTGAAACTAGGTGGAGTCAAAATGGTTATAAGAAAAATGGGAGGGTGGAGTATTGTACTATTTGTTGATCGAGACGATAGTGAATCGAAAGCTCAATCTCTCGCAGAAGAGATTCTTAATGCATTTCAGGAAGAAAAAGAAAGAGATCCATCCAAGGATCTTCCCAAACAGATTAAATATGAATTTCTAACCAAGATACCTGAAATTGCTATACTTTTAGATCAACAACCAGATAGAAAAGATGAGTATTAAGGAGAAAACAGCAAATGATAAACCCAAATGTAACAAAAGAACCATCGCTGGTATTCAGTATTTTCAAGGATTTTGGACCCGATATCCTCTTCAATAATTCGACTTTAGATGAGAATACTGCACTAACTTTAGTTATGAGTGGAATGACAATTGTAGAGATGGATAAAACTTCAATAGGAAGGTTAGATGGTTCAAAAAATCCAAAAATGCTTGGACCTATTCCTGTTCCAGAGCATGAGCAATTGAAAGCAATAGCTATTCCTTTTGAGACTGAAATCACTTCATCAACTGATGAAAGAATAGTAGCAGCTGGTCACCGCTTATGTGTTGCTTATTTCCTTTTTGAGGGCATAGCAGTAAGAGATGTTTTGGATAGTTATGGTTTAATTGAACCATACTTTACTATGATTGGTAGAGGATTACAGAAAGAATCTGATATCAATCCAACTACTATCAAACAATTATATACAAGAATGGTAGATATGTTCTCTGGAAAGATTCCGAGAATTTTTGCTATAAATCCAGATAATTCTCTAAAAGAGATGATAGGTAAGAGACTTGAGTATGCTGACACTTACCTGCTTTGCGATTTAAACAAGAATGTTATGTATATCCTCTTATATAATCCTTCAATGGATGTATGGCGAAGAAGAGATATCTATAAAGTAGCATCTGAATTAAATTCTAATATGTTTAGAAGCTCTATGAGAATAAAAACTATTGAAGATGTAAAAGAGATGGTCAGAATATTAGAGATTCTAAATATTGAAATAGCTCCAGTCTAAACAATTTTTTAACATACGAGAGATCTCTCTCTCGATTTCAATTTCTAAGGTACGTAACTCATCATCATTAAATCGTCGCGTACATGCCAACCCATCTTGAGATAAAATTCTTTAACACCTACATTATCAACTTCAATAAAAAGATGCACCTTTTTAACGTCTTTGAGTTTAAATCTATGATGCAATTCTTCCATCATCAATCTCCCGTAGCCTTTGTTCTGATATTCTGGATCTACAGCAAGGTGATGTACATAACCTCTTCTTCCATCAAATGCTCCTAATACAACTGCAACTATCTTCTCATCTACTAATCCGACTAGAAATAAATCTTTACTATATTCTAGGGATCTTTGTACTTGTTCTTTTGTATCCGAAACTGTAAGGGT
>CAZJUB010000062.1:0-15997 GCA_964549075.1 uncultured archaeon
CCAAGTCTTCATCAGTAATGTCAAGAGCGCTTATTCCTATCATAACAATAATTAAAATAAACAAAAAAATTCCTATATATTCTGAAAGTCTTATTTTTTCTTTAAGAATCTTGACTGCTCCGATAACAAGAGCAACCATTCCAACAGATGCTAATCCTGGAATCAAAGCTCCCCCTATATACATCTGAGCAAGCATCAGTAATGCTCCACTTGCCCCCATAATCAAGATTAAACCTGTGACCCAATAAGGACTTTTGAATAATTTCTTGTAGAATCCTTTACCTCTTTCATGTTTTGGAATCTTATTAATTGCAAATTTCTGTAAAAGAGCACCTGAGTTGTTAGCTAAACCTCCAGCTAGTGCAAGTATGATACCAAGGATAAAAAAGAAATTTGTCAATATTCTTCTTCTCTCTATTTTGCTTAATTTTAAGGTATGGGTAAGAATTAAAATATTATGGCTCAAAAAATAAAATTCTAATCAGTTCTCCAAATCTCTTGATTAAATGCAGAGATATAATATTGATAGCATCCCTGATATATTATTTCCAGAGTTATGTTTACATAGACATGTGGACCCCACTTCGGTCCTCCATCTGCTCTTAATGTGATTGAATTCTGTGTTGGATCCCCTATTTCTAGAAGTTGTAAATTAGCAGTCCATGTTTCATCATTATAAAAAACCCACATTCGCTCAGAAGTATAATTCTCTATAGGAAAATTTGTTTCATTTATTGCTTTTAGATGAATAACCGCCATCAAATCTGTACCTCCAGGAGGACAAATGGGCATAAAATCTCTCCACAAAAAATTATCGAAAGTAAAATTGATTCCTGCAATGGTAATTATTTCTACAAATGGTGCTGATTCATTTTCATCATTCGGATTTATAGGATTTTTGATTTGATTCCCATTTGAATCATCAACATTTCTTAAATTTAGTTGAATAACAACTGTTGGAACAACTATACTAGCTGATACTATAATTGCTGCAGTTACAATAAAAACTAATTTCTTTGTAATTAACATTCTCAAATAAATACTTCCTTTTCTATACTTAAATTTCTTGTCGACATTCTTTTTCATTTATTCATCTTTTCATGTATTTCCTTATTTTAGAATTCAGCAAACAAGCATTATATTAAGAAACAACATTGTGCAAATTATGATAACTTCCATCAAGAAAGAAGAAAAACGATACATCATCAAAGAATCAGATTGTTCTTACTGCTATCAGATTCAAAATGAAATAGATCAAGAAAAGAAAAGAGCCCTCTATAATTTCATATTATACAGAGGTAATCTATCCTGATTATTTTTTTCCTCTCGAAATTATTATAAGTGTCACTGATTCTGAAATCGCATGTCAGATTATGTGATTAAACCTTATAATGAATCGTATATTGAAAAGCAAGTTGAAATAGGTAATACATTTGCAAATAGATGGATTGCTTATGGTCAAACTCAAGTAGAACAGCTTAAAGAAAGATATTCTGCTGACGATTTTGATCCTGAAACTCGACTCTATTGTTTTAAGGGAGAGGAGATGGTAGGATTTATCGGTGCAAACATTGCAGAAGTAGAAGAAGATGAAAAGAAGATTAAGAGAGCACAATCTAGATTAGCTTTTGTTCTTCCAGGTAACGAAGGAGCTTTTGATCTATTATACAATCAATTAGTTGAAGTACTCAAGAAAAAAGGAGTTGTTGAGATAGAGACACCTCAAACAATTCTTAATGATAATTACTATGAATTAGCAGAAAAATTAGGTTTCGCTAAAACTCGAACAGCTGGAGATCTATTCTTGTGTGATTTATCAAAATTGAATCCTTTTGAGACAGAACATGAAATTGTAGATTACAACCATGAAACAGATGTAAAACAAGTAAGAACGATGTTAAACGCAGCTTATCCAAATTTAACAGGAGATAATCTTGAAACTTATGTGAACAGAATAGCTAATAATCCAAATTTAGTTAGTTATCGTGTTATCAAAGATGGTGATGAGATTCTTGCTTATTGTGCTACAACCTCTGGCAATGCCGAAGCTACAGGTCAAACTTCCCTTTTAGTCGGAAAAAGTTCAGATTTGAAACGACACCTAATATCTGATGCTCTTACTACTCTAAAAGATAAGGGATTCAAACAAGCTATTATCTTCTTAAATCTAAATCTTGAACTTGAAAAAGAAGAAGCTGAGGATTTCAAAGCTGTTGGATTTGAACATGCTGCATCCTATGATTTCTTAAGAAAGAAACTGTGAGAAAAATATTCTTTATTACTTTTTTACGATAATAAAAATTAAAGATTATATTTAACTCCAGTTAATTCTTCTGATAATTCCCACAGTCGTTTTGCGATTTTTTGATTACGAGATCTCCTATTTGATGGTTTAATTATAGGATAACCTCTTAGATGCAAGAATTTTTCTGGACTATAGTATTCTCCTCCTTTAGTATTAGGATCAAATGCTGCTCTAAGTTGAGGGAGCACACCCATATCTACTGTTTGAGACATAAAGATGTTCAAGAAATTCCAAAATCTAATTTGACCTTTAGATTGATCAATTTCTCCACCTGCTGTTTGTAGGTTAGTTCTTGTCCATCCTGGATGAGCTATTGTACTTATTACTGAACTACCTTTTTTCTTTAATCTTCGATTTAATTCATATCCAAAATAAAGATCTGCAATTTTGCTATTACTATATGCTCTGATTTTATTATATATCCCCTTTTCGTAGTTTAAATTCTTAAAATTGATTTTACCGAATCTATGAGCCATACTAGCTATAGAAACTACCCTCGAATTGCCTGTTTTCTCAAGAGTATCTAATAACAGTCCAGTTAAAATAAATTGTCCAAAATAATTTGTAGCCATATGAAACTCAAATCCATCTTCTGTTATCATTTTTGGAGCAAACATTACTCCTGCATTATTAAAAAGAACATCTAATCTGTCATATTTTGATTTGAATTCTTTTACAAATTTCTTAACAGAGGATTGTTTGGATAAATCTATCTGCATGATTTCAAGCAATGCTTTAGGATTTTCTTTCAAAATATCTGATTTAGCTTTTTCTGCTTTTTCCAGATTTCGACATGCCATTATTATCTGTGGATTCTTATGTGATAAAACGCGAGTAATTTCAAGACCAAGGCCACTATTAGCTCCAGTGATGATTATTACTTTACCTGTTAGATCTGGAATATTATCAAGAGACCAGTTTTGCTTATCTTTCATTTTAGTCTATCCATTGATATAGCCTTTGATATCCCTTCTTTGTAAATATTCTGTTTTTTCTATTTTTTTGTCACAGTAAGATTTATTTCATACAAAATATTACTAGAAACAATGATTTCAAAATTTAAAAAGAAAATAGGTGTTTTATTCTTATTACTAATTATGTTTAGTTTAAGCTCTCTGAAAAAGTATTCATCACAAGCTTCTAATTCAGATGTTATTGAACCTTTTCCTGTCTTTAATGCGATAAATGCAACTTCTTCTACAGAATACTTCAATGAAACTAGTTACCCTAGATATAGTCTAGTTGCAAGGCCAATCGATATGATACTCTATCCAAATAAAGGAAATCCAAAGATTGTAGAATTTAATGAAGCTTTTGAAATAGTTGTAGATGCAGAAGCTGATACTGATGAGTGGGAATTCTTTTTAGTAAATGATACTACAATAATCGATCTAATTGTTCTCAACTCCAACTACTTGAATAATAGATGGTCTTTTAACGTAGAACCAACTGTAAACTCAGCTGGTCTGTATGATCTTCAATTAAATTGCAGTGAAGGTGATGATTATCAAACACATTCAGTAAAGATTGTTGAAGAAAAATCCTATCCATTCAATTTTCTACATATTTCAGATAGCCATTTTCCATCTTATGACATATACAATACTACTGATATTAACCTCAATTTAATACAAGAACTTAAAGCATTAGATGTAGAGTTTGCAATATTTACAGGTGATTTAATTGAAGGTGCTTCTGCCCAAATGTTTGTTGACCCCGCAACAGGATATTCTCTTGCAGCAAGTGTACAAATAAAACTTGGTCTCTGGGCTTTTGATTTACTTGATATGCCTGTATATATAATTGGTGGAAACCATGATTTGGATTCTTCAGCACCTCTTCCTGATGATCCTCCAGTAGAGTGGAAAAAGTATTTAGGTTCTTATCCTATCATGAATTTTGATTTTCTCAACTGGTCTTTTATTGGCTATAGTGCAACAATAAATGGTCTAAGTGAAACCTATCTCAACGATGTCAAAGAAATTCTGGATCTTACAAGCATAAATCCAAATGTAATGTTTTATCATTCAAATTATCAGAGTCAAGCTACTAATTTAAGAAAATCATACAACATAGAAGTGATGCTATATGGTCATGAACACCATTACGAACAATATGTTAGCAAAAATACACTCTACTATTGCCAATCTCCTATGTTTTATAATGAATCATCAGTTTTTACTGTACTTAATTCTACTGCTCTTTCATTAAAAGGTACAATATATGATTTTACACCACTACTTGTATATACTAATACAGAAACACAAACTGAAACTGCTAGTATGTCATTTATGACAATCATTACAATGTTTTTCCTGATTCCCTATATTGTGAGAAAAAGACAAATTAACTATAACAATTTGAAAGTATAAGATAAAATGTGCATCTGTTCGTTTGGAAAAAAAATATTAAGGTTCATTCTAAATATATATGATGCCTTTTACTCCAATACATCTAGGTTTTGCTATTTTTGTTTTTAGTATTCTACCTTTTTTAGATCCAATTGCATTGTTAATAGGAACAGTGATTATAGATTTAGAACCTATTTTTTATTTAATAACTGGTATTGGTCAAATGCATGGCATTATGCATAGTACTTTAGGTGTGATTGTTTTTTTCATACCTACTTCATTTTTCAGCTGGTTGTGTTACAGGTTATTCAAGTTAGAAAGGTATCTACCGAAATTTAATATCTATATCTCACTTCTTTCAGCGATCTTAGGATTAATTTCTCATGTTTTTTTTGATGCAGTACTTTATCCAGAAATAATGTTTTTTTATCCATTCTCTAAACAAACTGGTCTTCTCTATGAGTTAATACCTTTTTCAGCAGTATATTGGATACTTGGTGTTATGTCTATTCTAGGAAGTATTATTTTAGGTATAAGATATTATGTAAGGTTTAGAAGGCAAAAAAATAAAACAAAAATCAATAATAATACTGTTAATCTTAATGATAACATCTAAGAAGGTATGCCTTGATAGATTAGGTTTACTACCTTATTAGATTCTTCCTTTTCGGAATGAACCCCTTTTTAGATGGATACACCTACATTTCGAATGGACTATTTGGATGAGATTTTATCATATAAACTGAGTT
Source organism: uncultured archaeon (assembly GCA_964549075.1). Taxonomy (GTDB): domain Archaea; phylum Asgardarchaeota; class Heimdallarchaeia; order Heimdallarchaeales; family Heimdallarchaeaceae; genus UBA460. The sequence goes on from CAZJUB010000062.1 coordinate 5,406, forward strand.
TTATTTACTTACTATATCTTCTAATGGAATAATAATATCGAAGCATGGCATTTCTGTAACTTCACAAAGTTTAATTTTCCAATTGTGTGCATCTATTAATCTTTTAACTATTGCTAATCCATGAATAGATTCTTTTCCTTTTGTCGAAAAAGTTGATTCTTCAAAAGCTTCTTTGATGATTAGTTTATTGATTAATTTCCCATCATTTATGATTTTTAAAACCATACTATCATATTTTTCTTGCTTTCTTACTTCAATTTTTCGAGGTTGTCCATGAAAAACTGCATTTTCAAAGATATTTTTGATTATCTGTGATAATTTTTCTTTATCAGCTTTAACTGAGAAAAGGGTTTCAGCTGAAAAACCTATATCTGATGGAATAGTCATTATCGCAATAGATTTCAATAATTCGTCTAGATTTACAGTATCTGATTTTTCAACAGTTTGTCCAGCATCTGCAAGTTCAATAGATCTATCGAGGAGTTTTCTCATATATTCTGTTTGTTTGTTAATCTTACTTAGATATTCCACAGAATCTTTTTCGTCTTCCAAAATCAAATCAATATATCCTTCTATTGATGAAAGACTATTTCTTATATCGTGTGCCATTAAATGAGCAAATTCACTCAATTCCTTCTTTTGTTTAGTAAGTGATTCCATCTCTTTTTGTTTATCAGAAATATCAGCAACAGCTGCAAGAAAATTGTTAGTTTCAGGAATATAAGTAACTGCGATTAAAATACCTATTTTCTTACCTGCTTTATCAATGAACTTTGTTTCATATTGATCAGGAACTGAGCTTGGGTCTGTTATCCTCTTTTTCATAAATTCCCGCATCATATCAAGTTCTGGCTGAGGGATAAATTCTATCCATTTTCTCCCTTCTAGTTCCTCCTTCTTATAACCAGAAAGATTCGCCATTCTAGAGTTTACTAAAACGATAGTAGATTCCATATCATAAATAACATTAGCCATTCCTGTAGATTCAAATATTGCACGATAAAGGATTTCTGATTTCTTAAGCTCTTCCTCAGATTCTTTCATATCTGTAATATCAAAGAAAGATACAATATAGTCTTCAGAATTTGGAACGGAGGTTAAGTTAAGAATTATTTCACGAATATCTCTATTCTTATTGATAAATTTGGTTTCAATATAGGCTGGTACAATATCTGGTTGACTTGTTCTTGAACGACTAAACTTAAGTAAACTAGACATCTCTTCTTCAGGGATAAAATCTGTCCAATTTTTTCCTATTATTTCAACTGGTTTATATCCTGTCATATCTTCTACTTTGGAATTTACTTGTTTTATTATTCTACCTGGTCCCATAATGATATTAGCTGTTCCTGTTGCCTCAAAAATAGTTTTGTACATTTCTGCTGTTTTTTTATGCTCTCTCTCTTCCTGTTTTGCTTTAGTAATATTAATCATTGAGATAATATATTTATCAGTTTCTGGGATTAAACCCACATGGATTAAACAGTCATATATGTTGCCTTTTTTATCTGTGAGTTTAGCTTCATACTGTTCTGGAACATTAGAAGGATCTTCGAATCTCATCCTATTTATTTCCTTCAATCTTTCTAAGTCAGATTCAGCAACAAACTGTGTCCAGCTCATTTTTCCTTCGACTTCATCTTTAGAATACCCTGAAAAATCAGCTAATCTGTCGTTTATTAATTCTACAGTTGTGTCTTTTTTTGCAATAACAATAAAAGTCCCAGTCACCTCGAATAAAGTCTTGTAAAGGTTTGCTGTTTCTCTTAATTTTTGTTCATCTAATTTAGTTTGAGTGATATCTTGTAAAGTAACAATAAAATCTGAAGTACCAGTTATTGTTTTAACAGAAATAAAAGCATCAATTACTTTTCCTGATTTATTCTTGAATGAAATCTCATAATTTTCTGGAGCTGCACCTGGTTCTTGGTCATGTAGCTCTTGATATTTAGTAAGTTTTTCAGCATCTTCTGGAATCAAAATTTCTGTCCATTTTCTCTTTTTTTCTATTTCTTCTCTATTATAACCTGATAATTCAACAAATTTTGAATTTACCATTTTTATTGTTTTATCCTCTGTTACAATTAAATTGGCTAATCCTGTACTCTCAAAAATCGTTCTGTATAGATTTTCAGATTTTCTTAATTCTTCTTCTTTTCTTCTTATTTCAGTAATATCTATTAGACTACCTTGAAGTACAAAATCTTCATCTTTTTTGGAACTTATGTTCTGAACATGTTGCCTTATCCATCGAATTTGTCCTTCTTTATGCCTGATTCTATATTCCATATCATTCTTGAAACCAGGCGTATTCTCGAGTTCATCCCTTATAGATAGAAGTTTATACATATCTTCTGGAAGAACCATATCCTCCCAAGTTAATTTTCCACTGACAAAATCTTCTTCAGTGTAGCCAGTTATTTCTTCAACAGCACCATGGAAAAAGAATGGTCTAAAATCTATTGAACCTTGGAAAGCAATTCCAGCAAAATTCTCCACAAAACCTCGATATCTTGCATCGCTCTCTCTAATCGCTTCTTCAATTTCTTTTCTCTTTGTTATATCTTCTCCAATTCCTAATAGTTTTATGATTTTTCCTGATTCATCTGTTATAGCAGTATTGTGCCAAGCGATGATTCTCCTCTCTCCAAATTTATTAATTATATCAATTTCAGAATATGGAGTAGGTTTTTCTAATCCTACCATTACTTGCTGAAAATTGAATCTTATTTCATCTACGATATCTGATGAATATACTTTTGTAAACCAATTTTTCCCAATTAAATCCTTTTCAGAATATCCTAAGACATTAGTAACTTCCTTATTAATTAATTCCACAATTTCATCCTGATTGATTATAACAAACATAACACCAGCTTCATTGAGATAAAGCTGAGTTAGATCTCTCTCCTCTTTTAACTCTTGTTCTCTTTTTTTCAAAGCTTCTTCTGCATTTTTATGATGGTGCACTGTTCTAATCTGATGAACGAGTTCAGTGTATTGGCTTCTTGCATCTGAACCTTTTCTTATATAGTAATTAGCACCTAAATTAAGTGCATCAATAACAACTTCTTCTCTTCCTCTACCTGTAAATATTATAAAAGGAATATTTAGCTCTTCTTGTTTTATTGTTTTTAGTAGATCAAGACCGTTGAGTTGTTCCATCAAATAATCACAAACAACAACATCTATTTCGTTACTTTTGAGTCTTTCAATAACTTTAGATGCGTCTTTTAAAGATTCTACTTCAATTTCCCCTTCACTCATTTTCTCTATGAATTCTTTAGTTAAATAAAGAAAATCTTCCTCGTCATCGATATGTAAAACCCTAATCTTCTTTTGTGTTGAACCATCAGTTTTTGTTTCATTTTGGTTGTTCATCAGAATTAACCTTACTACCATTTGTACATACAACTATTAAAAGAATTTTTTGAGGGAAATACTCAAATTGTAGTATATTATATTTTTTATATGCTGATAGTATTGAGATACAACTTTGAGGAATGTTTAGAAAAAACTATTACAATCGAAGGTGTTATATCATCAATACCTTGGCAGCATATGATTGGTATTTTCGAGCAATTTCCTTTTTCCGAATATCTTGATTTAGATAATAATCAGCAAATTGTAATTTATACTAAAACACAGATTTTACGAAGAAATACAAGAATAGTGGCTACAGGTGAAATTATCAAATTACAGGGTAGATCTAAAAAACCTGATGATTCTGATAAAGAAGTTTTCTTTGAATATCAGATGCTTGTTGAAAACTGGAATTATATAGATTCATAATTAATATATGGTGTGAAAATAATGATAGAGGAAGATGATATCTCAAGTCTTCTTGAAAGTTTAAGGGAAGAAGATTTACTCTTGAGAATATTTACAATAGATACTATAGTCGACAATCATAACAAAAAACTAGCTGTTCCTCAAATTATGAAATTGTTAAGAGAAGATGTTAAAGAAGTAAGAATAAAAGCTGCTTGGGCGCTAGGTAAGATTGGGGAAAAAGCAGCAATTTCTGCATTAGTCGAAGCTTTAAACGATCAAGAATGGGAAGTGAGACGCAATTCTATAAGATCTTTGGGAGAATTAATGGCTTTTGATGAGATACCTTCAATTGTAAAGATGTTAGAAGATTTAAACTGGGAAGTAAGAGCTGAAACTGTAGTTGTCTTAGAATATTTAGGTTGGATTCCAGCTAATGAGCGTGAAAGAGTTTTAGTTTTAATTGGGAAAGAAAAATGGGAGGACTTATTGAATTTAGAAAATCTTAATGAAGATCTTTTAATTTATTTTTTAAAAGATTCTGACAGTGAGATTAAAGTAAAATTGACCTGGATACTTGGAGAACTGCAAACTACAAAAGCTATTGTACCTCTCTATCAACTTTTAATGAAAGATAAATTTCAACAAGTTAAGGAAAATGCTGCAATTGCTTTAGCTAAAATCGGTGGAGAAAAAGTTCTTCATTTACTACAAGAAGCACTTCAAAGTGATGATTGGTTTATTCGTAAGTGTGCTACAAGTGCTTTAGGTTACTTAAAACATACAGTAGCTTTTGAACTTCTTAACCAATTAGCTGGAGACGGAAATCGCTTTGTAAGCGAAAGTGCAAAAGAAGCTTTAAAACGAATCAAAAATCAAGAAAATAATCAATCTTGAGAGAGATATATTTAAAATGAATTATGTTTTCATATAAACAGTTAAACATAAACAAATTCTAGTCCTCGCGGAGGAATATAATATGAGTGACATTAGGAAAAAACTAGCTATATCAAAAGAAAATTTGGAGTCAATACAAAACTTCCTACTAAATGACAATAATCCCTTTATCAACGATTTACTACAAGTTATTGATAAGTATGGAGGAGTAAATGAAATAAACAAAAGGTATGAAGAATCTAGAAAAATCGAGAATATTTATCAGAAACTCGAAAAAGTTCAACCTTCATATATAGATGATTTAGAATGGTTGACTAAACAAAGAGATGATGATGCTTTCATAACTGTTGATGAATATCGGCGAAAAATACTTGGAAGTGATGTTGATAAATACGAATTTAATGAAGACTTAGCTGTCACTTTGGAGTTATCAGCTTGTCAATATTTCCCATTTCTAATAAAAGGAGCTCAAAGAGCAATAGAGAATAAAGAACTATTACCCGGTAGAATTATCCGTGTCAGAGCGATGAAAGAGCAAGAACAAGATGGAGATTTAGCTGCAATGACAGCTGCTATTAATATCATCGGAGCTTCAAGAGTAGAAACATTAGATACGAAAGGAACTGCTCCTGGACCTGATGGTCTTCCAGTTAACGTTCATCTAGGAGGACCAGCTACAATTACTGGATATTTTGGCGGAGTAGGACAACCTAATGAATTTGCTATCAAATGGGTGGATGAATTTCTTTACTATTATACCAATTATGCTGTAAAAAGTGTGCTCAACATAAATCCTGGCACAGTTATTCTAGGATATATGCTTTACAAGTTAGGTATAAATAATGAGTTTAAGATTTCAGTATATATGGGAAATGATAATCCTTATTCTGTCTTATGGACTTTAATGACTGCTAAACTATTTGCAAGGGAAGATGGGACAAGTCCTTTAATTGGATTTAATCTTTCAAATGCTGTTAATAATTGGACTATTGAGATGAGCTCTTATATAAGAAAGAGTTTTGGATTCGAAGATGTTGTAAGGCTTGAACATCATATTATTGAAACCTGGAAATCTATAGTGAGACAACCGTATGATAGAACACAAGAATTACTTGAGATCGCAAAGAAAGTTAAGAACATTAGTGCGAAACATGAAGGTGGTCCAATAGATATCGATTCAAAACGAGAGCATCCTTCTGATATTTTAGACTATTTCAAATCAAAAGAGCAAATTACTGAAGAAGGTATTTGGGATCATCTATTACAGAATTATTATGACAGACAAACCGCAATAAATAACACTGCTAAAGCTCTAACAAAAGAAGGTATTGCATTTATAGCTGCGAGGAAGTTGCATCATAATTAATTTCTGGATGATTGGAATGAAAAAACTAGCAGAAGGAATGTATAGAATATTAGGTGAGGGAGCTTTTGAGTATTTAGCTAAGGCTCAAGCTCTTGAACGTGATGGAAAGAAAGTACTTCATTTCGAAATTGGACAACCAGATTTTCCGACTCCTCAACATATTAAGGATTCAGCATACAAAGCAATAGAGAATAATGTTACTGGTTATGTTGCTGCGACAGGTATTCTTGACTTAAAACAAGCAATTCAAGATGAAATCGAAAATACTAGAGGATTTAGACCAAGTATTGAACAAATCTTGGTTCTTCCTGGGGCTAAACCTGGGATTTTCTTTACTATGTTAAGCCTAGTTGACCCTGGCGAGGAGATTATTTATCCTGATCCGGGTTTTCCAACATATGGATCAGTTGTAAAATATATAGGAGCTGGAGATGTTCCAGTAGTTTTAAAAGAAGAGAATGAGTTTCGATTAAATCCGCAAGATATAGAAGATAAAATTACATCAAAAACTAAACTAATCATATTAAATAGTCCTCAAAATCCAACTGGATCTGTAATGACCAAAGAAGAAATCGAAAATGTAGCTGAAATAGCTGAGGAGAAAGATATTTTCCTTTTTTCAGATGAGATTTATTCAAAGATGCTCTATGAATCAACCTTCCACACTCCTTCTGTCAGAGATGAAGCAAAAGAAAGAACGATAATTCTAGATGGCTTTTCTAAATCTTACAGCATGACTGGATGGCGTTTAGGTTATGTTATTGGACCTGAGGATATTATTGAACGTATGGGTATATTGATGATAAATTCTCTTTCTTGTACAACTGCTTTTGTTCAAAAAGCAGGGATAACAGCGCTCAAGGGAACACAAGAACCTTTACGAGACATGATGAAAGCATTCAAAGAAAGAAGAGATGCGATAGTAAAAGGTTTAAACGAGATACCTAATTTTTCGTGCCTTTCTCCTCAAGGGGCTTTCTATACCTTTCCGAATATTAAGAAGAGTGGGATGAGTTCAAGAGAAATGGCTGATTATATCTTATACAATGCAGGAGTCTGTTGTTTACCTGGTTCAGCATTCGGTCCTGGAGGGGAAGGTTATCTGAGATTCAGTTATGCGACTTCTGTAGAAATAATAAATCAAGCTATGAAGCAGATTAAGGAATCTTTCAATTAGGAAATATTGAGGAGTTTAGCTATATTTTCTCCTAATATTTTTTTCTTCTGACTTTCTGTTAGATTCATTTTTCGGATTTTTTTAATATTCATTTCGAGATTTCTATCCCCTAAAGGTGAATCAGTTCCTAGTGTAACCCTATTATCACCAAATTTCTCTAATACTCGATGAATCCTTTTCTCTGAAATTATGTAATATGGTGAAATATCAAAATATATGTTTTTCAAGTCTTTACCTTTTCTCACAATTGTCTCAAATCCCATCAGATGCGCTATAATAAAATTGGTTTCAGGAAATTTTCGAGCAAGTTTCACTAGTCTTCTAGCTTCTTTGAAGTCATAAAGATGAATAAAAATAGGTAATTTCTTTTCAGCAGCAAATTTAGAAATAATCTCCATCCCTTCATCTGAGTTGGAAAATTTCATTAAACATTGGTGCAGTTTTATTCCAGCAAAGGACATTTTGTCAAAATTGCTTCTTAATTTTGTTTCTAAATCAGGATCATGTGGATCTACCCAAAAAAATTGGAGCAATCTATCTGGATATTCTTGTACTAAAGAAAACACATAATCATTGTCTGGAGTTGGAAATTTCTTGTTTTTTAAACGTAAATAGAAAATATTCCCGAGTATATGAAAGGGACTTATTTTTATTAATTTAGATTCTTTGACATTAGGAATCTTAAATTCAGCATCTGGTTCAGCTCCACCAGGACATAGAACCACTTTGTCGACACCTAATTTATCCATCAATGGAATTAATGTTTCTGTTTTACTAAAATCTCCGAACGTATGAGCATGTCCATCAATTATCACTTTAATTACCTCTAATCTAATACTCTATACCTTTCTAAAATACAACCTTAATAAGCTGAGTCATAAATTGGAAAAACTCTTCTAATTTATCAAGGCTAGAAAGTTTAGCAGAGAGAGTGCTGCTATTTATTGAGAGTAATATAATATCGTCAAATATTGCCATATAAGCCATACTGACCTTAGGTGTGTCCAAAATTTTACGCGCTAATTTCTCATTATTAGTTCTCAAAGTAAGAAAGTTGCTAACGCTCAAACCTTCAAATGATTCGAAAACTTTGCCTTTATATTCTTGTTTTACCATCGCATGCAGGAATATTGGAAAGGTTTCATCTAATTCAGCATCAATATTCACTTCTTGACCTTCTAAGGATAGAAATATCCTGTGGTATACATCATCTTCGTGTTCAGCTGGAAGATCAAATTCGTATTGTGTCATGTAGCTTGAGGTTTTTTTTACTCTAATTGCTCCTAAACTAGAAATTTTTTGAATGATTTCTTCTTCCTCTTCAGAGAGTACCTCTGACTCTTCCCCATTGTAATGATCTTCATAGTACTCTTTAGCAGTAGTGATGTACTTATTCCTGCGTTTTTTAGAACCAAAGAAACGAGACATTAAATCAAATTCTAATTTATTTTTCAGTCTTTTATATCTTTGCCTTTACCAATCTTGATTTCAGCAACTTTATAAGTTGCAGATATAATAGCTCATAGTTATTATTGAAGGTTATTAAAATGGAATTTAATATCGCTTTCATTGGATTTGGTGTTGTTGGTCAAGGCTTAGCAAAAATACTACTAGAACAAGAAAAGTATCTAAAAGAGAAATATGATTTTAGTTTCAAAGTAGTTGCAATTTCAGATACTGTGAAAGGTTCATGGTATAGAAGATCAGGTCTAGACCTAAAGAGACTATTGGAGCTTGTTGAGGAAAATGGAAATCTAAAAGGATATGGAGATGCTATTGAAGGATGGGATTCTCTAAAGACAATAAAAGATACCAATGCAAACCTCATCTTAGAGTTAGCTTGGACTGATTTGAAGACTGGAGAACCAGCTATTACTCACGTTAAAACAGCTCTACAAAACAAAAAACACATTGTAATGACAAACAAAGGCCCTATAGCATTAGCTGTAAAAGAACTACTTGCATTAGCAAAAGAAAATGGAGTTGAAATGAGATACGAAGGTACTGTGTTGAGTGGTACTCCTGCATTGAATCTTGGTTTGCACAATCTAGCTGGTGCAGGTATAACTAAAGCTAAAGGTATAGTTAATGGAACAACAAATTATATCCTTTCTGAGATGGAAAAAGGTCTAAGTTATGAAGATGCTCTAAAACAAGCTCAAAAACTTGGTTATGCTGAAGCTGATCCAACAGCTGATGTTGAAGGTTACGATGCTTTGGGAAAGATTGTAATTTTAGCAAATACAGTGATGGGAGCAAATTTAAGCAAAGATGAACCACCTTGTGAAGGAATTACTAAAATAACAGCTCAAGATATCGCTAAAGCGAAAGAAGAAGGATATAGATGGAAGCTTATTGCTGGAGCAGAATTGAAAGAAGATGGTTCAGTTGACGCTTATGTTAGACCTGAAAAGGTTCCGTTAGATCATCCGCTAGCAAACATAATGGGACCTACAAATGCTTTAACCTATACAACTAAGTATCTAGGTGACATTACCATCATTGGACCTGGAGCAGGACAATTACCTACTGGATTTGCAGTATTAAGTGATATTCTAGATATTAATAGAATTATCAAAGAGTAAGAAATTAAGGGTTGTTTATTATGGGTTATATGGGAAAATATCTTGATATAAATCTGTCTTCAAAAAAAATAAATGTAAAAGAACTAGATATGGCTCTAGCAAAGAAATACATAGGTGGTAAAGGCTTAGGTGCTAAAATCCTTTATGAAGAATTAAAGAAAGGTATTGATCCCTTAGGTCCCGATAACATAATTTTATTTATGACTGGACCACTATCAGGAACTCCTGTCGTAACTTCTGGGAGATGGTGTATTGTTACTAAATCACCTCATACTGGTATCTTTCTTGATAGTCAGATTGGTGGGAAATTCGGTCACAGTCTAAAAAAAGCGGGTTATGACTTTATCATAGTAAGAGGAAAATCTAAAACTCCATGTTATATTAATATCAAAGACGATGATGTCAGTATTTTGTCTGCAGAAGAACTTTGGGGAAAAGGTACATTTGAAACAGAAGAGTTCTTGAAAAACAAACATGAAAAATCTGAAGTAGCTTCTATAGGTCCTGCAGGAGAAAACCTCGTTACCTTTGCTGGAGTAATGACAAATGTCTCACATATGGCAGGTAGAGGTGGTGCTGGAGCTGTAATGGGATCAAAGAAACTCAAAGCAGTTGTGGTTGCTGGAACATCATCAATTGATCCTGTTAATGATAATTTTAAAGAATTAACCAAAACTTTTCGAGATAAAGTGAGAGAAAATCCAGGAGTTCAGACCAGACATGAAATTGGAACAATGATGTGGGTAAATATGAGTAATGACGCAGGTTTTCTCCCCACTAATAATTATCAATCAGG
>CAZJUB010000063.1:0-15843 GCA_964549075.1 uncultured archaeon
ATAAAGTAGTCTTATTAATGGGTGCTCTTCACCTAATAGTGCTCATATTTTATGATATACCTCTCTTACTGAACATAAACCAAAGTTAAGATACTCTGAAAGATGTGTTGTTTTATCTAAGGAAGGAAAGTCCCTTTCATATTCATAATTTCTATACTCTGTTAAATTTTCTAAAATTCTTCTACAATTATTATGGCTACCATGAACTGAAGTTTCAGTATTTTCTTTCTTCATGAATAAATTGATATTCTCAACTCTATTCTCGCTGTTGATCTCTCCTTGAAAGTAGTTCATGAGATTATTCTTCTTTGGATATTCCACTCTAATTTGTTTAGCTTTATTGTAATATGGAGTAAAAACGACATAAGGTTCATTCTTTGTTGTAAATACATCTTCAGGTTCATTTAGCATATAATCATTGGATTTATACAAACCTATTTCCTGTTTCTTGCAGACTTTAGCTATTCTTTGATCTCTTTTCTTGCTGAAAGGTGTATAATCTCTATTTATGAAAACTGCATCTATATTATTTTGAATAATTAAATCCTCTATTGCTTTCTCTGGTTTATCAAAAATGATGTTTAATTTAGAATTGTTTTGTTTTAATTGATTATCTAAATCATTCAAAGTTTCCAACATAAATTGTAAGATATTGGTGTTTGTATTATCTTTTTCAACAATTCTTTTATCTATAATGAATAAGGGAATAACCTCGTTTGACTCTTCTAGTGTTTTTATCAAACCTGTATTATCAAATAACCTCAAATCTCTTCTAAAAATGAACAAAGATTTGTTGTAAATCCCTTTTTTCATATAATCATACTAAGATTGAGGTAAAAGGATAATAAACTTTAGTTGACACAGATTTTCTCTGAGTTATTCCTCTAAGATTTTTGGACCTGAAAGAATAGGTTTCACATATTCTACTATGGATTCAGATAATGTGTTTATTTCACCTTTAGAAAACTCTTCATTTCTCTTTTTAGAACAACTTTTACATAAGCCAGCTGGTAATATTACTTTAGAAACAAGATCCTTTTTTTCTCTACTTCTACATCTTCCACAAATCGGTTTTCCACACTCTTTACACTTAAATTTCGCTGTAGCTCCACAATTTAAACAAATAAGCACTATCTCTTCGTTCTTTTCACCAATGATTATCACAATAATCAAAATATTCTCGAGTATTAAATCCCAACAATTTTTAAAACAAAAAATGACTTCTAAAGAAGAACGCTTATTCTTTATTGAAGGAAATAATGATCAACTAGAGTAAGTTTTAGGTTGTATCAATCTATTATCCCCGTAACCATATAATAACTTAGGAACCCATTTAGTAAGGATATAAAGATTATTACAATTATACATACTCCAAACATGAACCAATTTCTCTCTCCAAAAATTATTCCCGCGTAAGTGAAGTAGCTGTAGATTATCATTCCTGAAACAACGAAGAACAAATAATAAGGAAAAATTAAATTCGGGAAAAGCATTGATATCCCACAAACAATACCTGCTATAGTAGTGATGATAAGGGCAATAAAAACGAATAGTTTAGATGGTATTTTTAGTTCTTCTCGATTTTTTTCATTGAATAAGCTTTTTATTTTAAAAAATAAAGAAGCGACATTTCTTCCAATCATAAATAGACTACAAACCCAGACGATAGCTAGCAATGCCATAGTATCAATATTTGTGTTTTCTATTAATTAATTTTCTGCTAAGAGGAAATCTGCTTCTTCAGCGTTGAATGAACTTCTTACAAAAGGTGCAGATGCAACGAAATTAAAACCCAAATCATATGCTATTTTTTCATATTCTTTGAATAAATAAGGGGTCACAAATTCTTCTATTTCTAAATCTGAACTTGGAGGTTTAAGATATTGGCCTATTGTTAAAATATCACAATCAACTGCACGCAAATCCTTCATAACTTCAATTACTTCTTCTTTTGTTTCACCTAAACCTACCATCAATCCTGATTTTGTGTGAATCTTAGGATTGATTTCTTTAACGATTCGAAGTAAACTCACTGAAGTTTTGTAATTAGCTTGTGGTGTGACCTTTCTAAACAATCTAGGAACAACTTCTACATTGTGATTTATTATGTCAGGTTTTGATTCAACAATTGTTCGAATATCCTCTTCCTTTCCTTTTAGGTCTGGGATGAGAAGTTCTATGATTAAATTAGGATTATAATCTCGTAGTTTTCGTGTAATTCCCGCGAAATGAGCAGCGCCTCCATCTTTGAGATCATCCCTTGTTACAGAAGTAACAACTATATGTTTTAGTCCTAGTTTTTTAGTTGCTTCTACTATATGATCTGGCTCTTCTGGGTCTAAAGGATTTGGTCTACCGAATCTAATGTCACAGAATTTACAATCTCGAGTACAAATATCCCCCATAACAAGAAAGGTTGCAGTCTTTTTTTCAAAACACTTCCCTATATTTGGACACATCGACTCTTCGCATACTGTATGTAAATCTAGTTTTCGAAGAAGTTCTTGAACTTCACGTACCTTTTCTCTATCCATTCTTCCAATTCTTAACCAGTCAGGTTTTTGTATTCTAGGCATTTTCTTTTATCCTCTTTTTTAATTCTTCATCTGTTATTTGTTCAAGTTCAATCTCAAAGATTGATTCAAATAACTTTTCAAATTTTTTATAAATTTCCTTTATATCCAGTTTTTTTCCGAGTATTTTTTCCATTGAAATGGGTTCATATTCGGTGATACCACAAGGTACGATTAAACGAAAATGGTCCATATTTGTATTAACGTTTAAAGCTAATCCATGGGAGGTAATCAGTTTTGAAGCTCTTGCTCCTACAGCTGCGATTTTCCATGGTCTTCCTTGGTAATTAAGCCAAACTCCAGGATATCCTTCTTTTCTCCAACCTTCTATTCCATATCCTTGTAGTAATTGGATTAATATTTCTTCCATATTCCATACAAACTGGTCAACACTAATACTTAATCTTGAGAGATTTAAAAGAAAGTATCCAACTAATTGACCTGGTCCATGATATGTTACTTCTCCTCCTCTAATTACCTCGATCACGTCAATTCCTTCTTTTTGTAAAATATCTTCTGTAGCTAAAATGTCATCTCGCGAGCCTTTTTTACCAATTGTAAAGACAGGATTATGTTGTAAAACTAGTAAAAAATTATCGAAATCCCTATCTTCTTCTTTGATTAGCCTTATATCTTGTTGTAATTTCAAAGATTTTCGATATTCAATATAATCATATTCAACAAGATAACATTTTCTCATTATTTTCTTCTTTAAAACTGTGTTTTTAGCAATTGTGGTCTGTCAGTAATTGTAAGCTTCAGTAAAGTTGAAAAGCAACCTTACACAGAAGTTATAATTGGTTATCAATGGCTAAATTTCTAACAATTCTACTAGCAGAAGCTTCACTTGAACCTTTTCCCGAAGAGCTAATGAAGAATATCAAGGTTCGTAATTATTTTTCAAAAATAAAAGCTAAACCATCAGAAGTGATGCTTGATACTAGTTATCACAAACATCTACTTGAAGGTCTACCTGATTTTGAAAAAAGAGGTAGACCAGACATTGTTCATTTTGCGTTATTATCTTGCTTTGGATCAATTTTAGCAAGAGATCATAGATTAAGGGTTATGATACATACTTGTAATAATGAAGTTATTTTTTTAGATCCGGAAGTAAGATTACCTAAAAATATTGATAGATTTAATGGTTTGTTTCTTCAATTATTTAGAGATAAACAAGTTCCTCCTTCTGGGGATAAAGTCTTAATGAGCCTTAAACCAGGTAATTTATTTGATTTAATAAAGAAACTTCGTCAAGAACATGATCTAGTTATTGAATTTAGTGTAAAAGGAGAACAGTTAACTCCTTCAGAGTATTCAGACATAATTTATGGTGCGACAAATCCTTTACTGATTTTTGGCGCCTTTCCTCATGGTGAATTAATGAAGATACCTAAGAATCTGGTTGACAAAAAATTAGGTATCTATAAAGAAGGATTAGATCTTTTCGCTGTGATCTCACAAATTCTAGCTAGTCAACATATGTTAGAAGAGAATAAACTGACTGAAAAGGACGTTGAAACTGAAGAAATCTTTTGGGAATAACACAACGATTCATACAAGTCTCTCTAACTTCCTAACGACATATTTAAATTCCATCTCTTAGAGGCACAATTAGGTGAAAATACTGCCATTAACTAAGTTAGAAAAACTATTGCATCCTGATAGTGTTGCAATTATAGGAGCTAGTCCAGATAAAAAGAAAGTGGGTTATGCGGCCTTGAAAAATATGGTTCTGAGTGGATTTAAAGGCAGACTTTATGCAATTAATCCTAAAGCAGAACAATATGGGGAGATAGAGGGAGTGAAAGTTTATGCAAATATAAACGAAATTGATGATGATATTGATTTAGCAGTAGTCTGTATTCCAGCAAGATTTATTCCTTCATTAATGGAGGATTTAGGAAAGAAAGGAGTAAAATATGCTGCAGTAATTACTGCTGGATTCAAAGAAACTGGTGAACAAGGAGCAAAACTAGAACGGCAATTAGTCGAAATAGCTAAGAAGTATGGAACAAGAATTGTAGGACCTAATATCTTAGGTGTTATAGATACTTCTGCTCCTATGAATGCAAGTTTTGCTGAGCGTTCTCCTATTAAAGGAGAAGTTGCGTTTTTAAGTCAAAGTGGAGCTTTGTTAACAGGTATTTTAGACTGGAGTTGTGCAGAAGGAATTGGTTATTCAAGTTTTGTTTCTCTTGGAAATAAAGCTGATTTAGATGAAACAGATTTTATTGAAGCTTTAGCAGATGATGATAATACTTTAGCTATATTGGCTTACCTAGAAAGTATTAGTCGTGGAACCGAGTTTATAAAAGTATGTAGAGAGGTCACACGCAAAAAACCAGTGATTGTCATTAAATCAGGCAGGTCTGAAGCAGGCTCAAAAGCAGCATCATCACATACGGGCAGTATGACAGGTGCAGATACAACCTATGATGTGGCTTTTGAGAAAAGTGGAGTAATAAGAGCTGAAGACGCTCAAGAAATCTTTGATGTAGCTTTTGCATTTAGTTTCATGCCTGTACCAAAGGGAAACAAAGTGGTAATTATTACTAATGCTGGAGGTCCAGGAATACTCGCAACAGATGCTGCTGAAAAATATGGCCTTGAATTAGCAACCCTTTCTGAAGAATTTAAAGATGAATTAAGAACATTTCTACCTCCTGCAGCAAATTTTAACAACCCGATAGATGCCTTAGGAACAGCACAAGCAGAAGATTATGGTCGAGTTTTAGAGTTGTCCTTGCTTGATGATAATATTGATGGAGCTATAGTTATCCTTACACCACAAGCAATGACTGAAGGACAAGAAACAGCTGAGAAGATAATTGAAATTCGTGCTAAATATCCACAGAAACCAATTGTGACTATTTTTATTGGTGGGGAAATTCTTGGTCCAACTATCTATCAATTAAAGAAAAACAAAATCCCTTGTTTTCCACTTCCTGAACGTGGAGTCAGAGCTATGTCTGCATTAGCAGACTATAATAAAATTAGAACTAGACCAATCGATGATCAAGTCCCAGATATTAAACGTGATAAGGAAGAAGTTCTAAAGATACTGGAACGTGTTAAATCAGAGGGAAGAAGTAATCTCCTTGGAACAGAAGCAATAGAAGTTGCTCAAGCATATGGCATTTATACCCCTGTAACAAAACTTGCCCATTCAGCTGAACAAGCAGCTTTCCTAGCTGAGGAGATCGGTTTTCCAGTTGTTATGAAAATAACAAGTCCTGATATTATACATAAAACAGATATTGGTGGTGTTCGACTTAATATCAATAGCAAAGAGGAAGCATCGAAGGTTTACGAAGAGATTATTGCAAACGCAAAGAAACATCATCCTGAATCAAAGCTTCTAGCTGTTGACATTCAAAAAATGGAGAAAACAGGTAAAGAATTAATTGTTGGTTCCATGAAAGATCCACAATTTGGTTCACTAGTAATGGTTGGGTTAGGTGGTGTTTATACAAATTTCTTAAAAGATGTATCATTTGGTCTAGCACCTCTAACAGAAAACGAAGCTTCTACTATTCTGAAAAGAACAAAAACATATACCCTCCTTAAAGGAGTACGAGGTGAACCACCTTCAGATATTAAAGCAGTAATTGACACTTTAGTAAAGATCTCAATTTTAGTTCATGACTTCCCACAGATAAAAGAACTAGACGTAAATCCTTTCTTTGTTTATGAGGATGGAGAAGGTGTATCAGCTCTTGATGTAAAAATCACTATTGAGTAACTAATGTTACTCTCTTCTTTTGTATTATTTATGTATTATTAATGTAATTGTAAACTTACGAGAACTTTGATAAATTTAAGTTAAGATCTCTTTAATAAGTTTTAAAGAATTTATTTGAATTTCAAAATTAAATGAATTATTGACCGTTTTTCAATCCCTCAAAAACTATAAAGCCTGTCTTTAATTTTTCAGCTTCTTCTTCTGTTAGTTTGAACGATTCCAGTTTATTTTCATCAGCAGGAATGATGGTGGAATTTCCAAAAGGATCTTCAACAATAACATCTATCGGTTTGTTCTCATCAATATACTCATCAATCATCTTGATGTAGTCACTGATTTTCTGTCTTTCCTCTTGAGTCTCTGCATCATTCAGAAGGAATTTCACTTTTCCTTGTATATCTCTCAGAATACCTTCTATATTGTTAACAAAACCATTTGCATTGGGACCAGGTTCAATCATAGCTCCAATTTGAGGAAATCTTATGGTACCATTAGCAGCTCTTACTATTTTTGTTGTATAATCATCCTTGTTTTCAGCATGATAGATATATCTCATCGGTTCTTTTACTGATAGGTTAATAAAATCATTATATTTGTAATGACAATCTAAACATGTTAAATTAAAGAACCACATCTCAGGAAAATGAGGAATATCCATAATCTTCTGAATGACTTTTGTATTCGTGCTTTCACATACTGGACATGGTGTTTTCATCAATTCAGAACTCAATTCCTCAGATGTCATCTAATCGTTCTAATCTTGGTTATCTCTAATTTAAAGATTCAGATATTTTAAGAAAATAATTTTACAAGGCACCTATTCTAATGATAGGTTTTTTTAGAACCAGATAAAATGTAATTTAGATGGAAAAACTTAATGCAATTTATGACAAGCTTTATCGTTATTATGGCCCTCAGAATTGGTGGCCAGGTGAAGGTTTAGAGATTGCAATTGGTGCCGTCCTTACTCAGCAAACAAATTGGAATAATGTCGAAAAAGCTATTTCGAATCTAAAAAAAGAAAATTGCTTAAATTTAGATTGTTTAAAGATGATTTCTATGTCTAGATTAGAGAGTCTAATTAAGTCAAGTGGTTTTTATAAAGTCAAAGCAAAAAGATTGAAAAATTTAGTCAATTTGTTCATTAAAGACCTTAATCCTAGCCGTGAAATGCTACTTAGTGTTAAAGGTATAGGGTACGAAACAGCTGACTCTATCCTTCTTTATCAACTAGAACGACCATATTTCGTAATAGATGAGTATACTTTTCGAATTATGAATCGTGTTGGAATATACAAAAAAAGAAATTATTTGCAACTCCAAAGACTATTTATTGAGAATATTCCAACGGATATACAAATATATCAAGAATTTCATGCACTTTTAGTTACTCATGCTAAGCAGCGTTGTAAGAAAACAAACCCAATTTGCATGAACTGCCCTTTAAGAGATCTATGTCAATATCAACTGGAAAAAAAAGGTGATTAGGATGTTCCTTACGAAATATCAAGAAAGAATGCTTAATGGTGAGATGGGTGAAGCGATTTCTAAATGCATGGAGCTAATTGTAAAGATAGGAGAATTGAACGGTGCTGACAATCTTATACCTATTAAAAGTGCTCAAATTGCAGGCGTTTCTTATTATACAGTAGGTGAATCAATCTTTTCTTTTCTGGAATTCTTCTCAAAAGATCAGATAAAAGTAAAGGTTCCAAGCTGGTTAAATCCAGCTGGAATGGATAGAGCAAAATGGAGAGAAATGGGTGTTTCTGAAGACTTTGCAGAGAAACAAAACAAAATAATTAAACTTTATATGAGCATGGGAATTGAACAAACACTTACCTGTACTCCTTATCTGATTGGGCATAAACCTTCATTTGGTGACCATTTGTCATGGAGTGAATCTTCTGCAGTTTCAATTGCAAATGGATTTTATGGTGCTAGAACTAATAGAGAAGGAGCACCATTAGCACTAGCATCCGCTGTAATAGGTTTAACTGCTAATTATGGTTTACACAAAGATGAGTACAGAGTACCGAAAGTTATGATAAATGTTAAAACTAATATAAAGCACTTTTCTGATTATTCAGCTCTAGGTTATTGGTACGGGTTAAGATATCAGGGGTTTATACCTTATTTCAAAGGACTTGGTAATTCTACAGTTGATCAAGTCAAAATGTTAGCAGCAGCTATGGCTGCTTCAGGAAGTGTTGCCCACTTTCATATTGAAAACCAAACTCCAGAATCTAAAAATATAGATTTAAGTTCAATAGATGAAACTATAATTTTTACTGAAGACGATAAAAAGTCGATATATTCTATTTATGATCAAACTAAAGATGAGGTAGATTTAGTTGTATTAGGCTGTCCTCACACGAGTATATCTGATTTAAAGAAGATATATTCCTTCATTAAAAACAAATCCCTAAAGAAAGATGTTGACTTCTGGATTTTTTCATCAAAAACAGAACTAGAAAAAGACCAATCTAGAAGTCTCATTGAAAAGCTTGAGGATAAAGGAATTAAGATTTTTACTGATACGTGCATGGTGGTTTCCCCAGTCGTAAGAGAGAGATATAAAAATATAATCACAAACTCTACTAAAGCTGCTTTTTACCTTACAAGAAAAGGTGATAATAGAGTGAATCTTCAATCACTAGAAAAGATTTCACAAGAGGTTTTCAAATGAAAAAAATAGAAGTAAGGCCTATAGTCGAGGGAAAGGTGGAAAATCAAGCTATTGTTTCTCCCATTTCAATATCTTTCCTCGGTGGAGTTGACCCTGAAACAGGTATAATTATTGATAGTGAAAATCCTTTATTTGGAAAATCTATTTCAAATAAAATACTAGTTTTTCCTGAAAGCAAAGGTTCCACAGTTGGTTCCTATGTAATCTATGGTTTACAAGTGAATGGTGTTGCACCAGCAGCTTTTGTGACTAATTACGCGGAACCAATAATAGTTGCAGGAGCAATCTTGGCAGATATTATACTTGTTGATCAACCAGAAGAGGATTTATTTTCTAACATAGAAACTGGTGATCTTATCTCCATAGATACTGATACTAAACAGATAATAATTAGAAAAAAAAGTGATTGAAGGAAATTATTTACCTTCTTTTCTTACCTTGTTGTTCAGCAAGGAGTTTTTGAAATTCATCTCTTAGAAGTGATTCTTGCTCTTGTAAAGCTTGTCTTCTATTTTCATCTAATTTTGCTTGAAGCTCCTCTAATGCAAGTTCTTTCTCCTTGTTTTTCTCTACATTAAGTTCTTCTAGTTCCTTCTTGTGTTGTTCTTCAAGCTGCTCAATAAGTTCTTTTTGTTCTTTCTCAGTTTGGATTTTAGCTGTTGAAAGAATACGTGATTTTTCGTCTTCAAAAGATTGTTTTAGATTATCCATTTCCAATAAATGATCTTCGGTTAATTGAGCTTTTTCAGCTTCAAATTCGTTTTCATTAGCTTCAACTGCAGAAAGAAGTCTTTCTTCTATTACTTTATCACGTGCTTCAAAAACCAATTCAAGAAATTCCTCACTTGTAATCTCTCTAATTATTTCATGTACTCTCTCAATTGTTTGAATATTAGTATAAGCAGTTTCGAATTCTTCTTTTGATAACATTATTTCAGAATCTTTAATGGTTTTTTCAAGAAAACCCATTATAAGATTTATTGCTTTTTCTGGAATAATTTCAATTGAACTTAGAGCGTTTTTTAATTCTAAGCCTTTTGTAGCAAGTTCAGCAAGTTCAATCTCATACTTTTTAATAATACTTTTTTCTCGGAAAATAAGCTCATATGGTCCAATCATCATAGTTTGTTTTGTTTGTAGCTGATCATAAAACGTTACATTTGCACTAAGCTCATAGATGGCTTCCTCTCCTTTTGGAATACCTTGAATTATTAGTTTTTGTTCAGTTGCATGTTTTGCAGGTAGTGCTTCTATGGTTATTTCTCTACTACCATCTAAAATTTCAATTCCTTCTGGTATATTAAGTTTGAAGACTACATTGTAAGCGTCTCCTTCTCCTTCGTTCTCGATAGATAGCACTAAATCATTAGATTCTCCAAATACCAAATCTCTTGAAACTTTAAGTTCAGGTAATATTCTTGGTAATTTGACTTTAGATCTAAAAGTTGTAACCACTGTATCCATTGCATTATCAATAGCAGAGAAAAATAACTCTCCCATAATTTGGGACAATCCTGGTTTAAGATGATTTCCAACAAGTTGTTGAGCATTCAAAAGTGATGAAGTGTCTGAATCTTTTACAGCTTTAATAGCATGACCAGCTGCATAAAGAATCTGCTGAGCTCTTGTAAACCCAGGATCATCTTGAATTTGCGCAATATATTTCTTGTATAGTTCTTCAGCTGATTGATAATCCTCAATTGAGAATAAAAAGAAACAAGCTGTAGATACAAGAATTATACCTCTATCATATTCATTCCACATTAAATATTCTTGAGCAGCTTTTATCAAATCCTCTACAACAGCTCTTGTTGCAGCCTCCCAGTCATCTTTAGATCCAAGTTTCTTGAAAATATAGGCAACATAATAGAGATTTTGAGCACTCATACGAAATTGTTTTTTCTCTTTGTTTTCTTCTGATGCTCGAATAAAATTCTTTATTGCCTCATGATACAAATCTTCTGCTTGAGCCAACCCCCTTGTAGCTTCCTGATTTTTGGCAGCTTCCAAATATTTCCTTGCTGAGTCAGAGTAGTTAGCACTTTTGAATAAATCTCTAGCTTCTGACATTAATTTAGCAAGGTCCTCGTCATATGACTTTTCCATAAAGTTAAGCTACAGATAAAATATATAAACATTATTTAAGGTTCTAAGAAGTTTTAAAATAGCATAAGAAAGGCTTAAGTCAAATATTGTGAGTTTTTAAAAAGCGATGGTGGACCGGGCGAGATTCGAACTCGCGGCCTTTTCCATGCCAAGGAAACGATCTTCCAGACTGATCTACCGGCCCAGAATTAACCACTCAATAACCTCATTCTATTGAGTTTGATGAGTTCTTAACTACAGGTTTATTTCGTAAATTTAGTGCTTATGCCAAGCATAGTTTCTTAGTTTAGTTGATCTTCCGAAACCACAAGATGCACATTGTTTATGTCTTCTATGATATGATCTATTCCCGCATCTTCTACAAACAATATGAGGTGCTTTTTTGTTGTGCTTTCCAAATGATGGTGTTCCTTTAGTCATTTTAATACCTTCTTTCTAGATTCTATGCTGGAGGAGGACTAATCATAATAACATTGTCACCACGTACAATGACGTCTCCTAATTTTGAAGCTCCTTCATCTCCAATTTCTTCTGCATCTTCAAGAGTTAGATTAAGATGAATATCATAATTTTTCAGAATACCTCTCATTCTTCTATTACCACGTAATCTAATCAATACTCGTTTTTCTCTTGCTTGATTCAAGATATCCATCGGTTTGTCAGTTGTCATAGTTATTACTCCAAAACTATACGAAGTCCAGCTTAAAGATTTGATTATAAAAGTTTCTGTTATGTAGAATAACAAAATAGAGTTAAGTGATAGCTCCTTTAGTTAGAAATCGTTACCTTTAAGTAGAGAACAACTTGCTTCCTTCTTAAGTTATTATTAATATAAGGCGAAACTAATGAGTACAGAATATGTAACTGTAGATTTGCTTGTAGATGGCGGAAAAGCCACTCCTGGAGGAGCTATGGGTCCAGCTTTAGGTCCACTTGGAGTCAATATTGGTCAGGTAATTCAGGAGATCAATAGTCAAACTCAAGCTTATGCTGGAATGAAAGTTCCAGTGAAAATCACTGTTAATAAAAAAACCAAAGAATTTGATCTTGTAATCGGGATTCCTCCTGCTTCTGCCCTTGTATTAAAAGCTGCAAATATTCCTAAAGGATCCGGAACTCCTAATACTGAGATTGTTGGAAACATCACTTTTCCACAATTGATAGATGCTGCTAAAGCTAAATGGGCTGATTTATCAGCGGGTACTGTCGGTGCTGCTTGCAAGGAAATACTTGGAACAATGGTTTGTATGGGTGTTACTTGCGAAGGAAAAGATCCTCGAGAAGTACAAAAAGAAATTGATGAAGGAAAATATGAAGAACTTCTAAAAGCAGCAGAGATATAATCACATTTAGAGTTAATCAACAGAACAATTAAAAATAGGAAATAAAAGAAATTAAACGAGGCAGAAGAACATGAGCAAAGTTGTTGCTAAAATACGAACTTTCTTTATTAACAGTCGTAAAGTGCTTCGACATGCAAAACGACCTAGTAGACGTGAACTCTCCATTACAACCAAGATGAGTGCATTGGGGATTGTAATAATTGGTGTAATTGGATATGTTATTAGTTTGATATTTAACGCAATAATGGGTACCTTAACTTAAAATAAAATCAAGAGAAGTGATAAAATGCCTATCTATGCCCTAAGAACAACAATCGGTCAAGAGCATTCTTTAAGCGAGCAATTAGCTCGAAGAGCTGAAAGAAGGCCAAATCTAAAGATTTTCTCAGTTTTAGTGCCTGGAGGACTTAAAGGCTATATCTTTGTTGAAGCTAATTCAATTGATGATGTGGAATTATTGGTTGAAGGTATGCGTCATGTTCGAAAAAGACCTAGAGCTTCAAGAGCTGAAGAGATACCAATTGAAGAGCTTGATAATTTCTTAGTACCAAGACCTGTAATAGAAGGTGTTGATATCAACGATATTGTGGAAGTTATTAATGGACCATTCAAAGGTTCGAGAGCTAGAGTTTTAGATATTAATGTAGGAAAAGAAGAAGTTACAGTGGAACTTCTAGCCATGGATTTACAAATTCCTGTTACAATTTCTGGAGAATCAATTAGAGTAGTTGAAAAGTCAGTAGAAAAAGAGACAGAAGAAGAATATTTGCTGTAAATATCTTAACACTCTCTTTCTAATATCGTATTTTTAGGTGCTTTTGTAATTAGAGAAATTCTTCTAAAGTTGGTTTTTCTTTAGTTATTTTGATAGGTCTAGCGAATATTTTGAGTTTTTGTCTAACAATTGAAGCAAATTCCGAATCAAATCCGTAGATTGTATAAACTTTTTGTGGATTTATTGCTTCTACGTGATTTAATAGTTCATTACAGTTAGCGTGCATTGAAAATGGAAAAGCTTGGTTAAAGTTAGAAAAAGTAAAACGGGATGCTTGTCCTGTTACTATACTTCTTATTGTTTTATGAGCATTAAGAAATACTGGTGTTTTTTTCATAGCTCTTGGTAAAAGAATAACACTATTCTCTGCTTCAAACTTAGTATCATTCAAAATGTCAAACGTATTCCAATTAAGATTTATACCTTCTTGCTTGTAAATTTGGTTTATTTGACTCGTTCTATCATCACAGTAAATATCGATTGAAAGCATTTCATTTAGAAAAGCAATTAACTCCTGAGCACCTCCTAGGTGCCCAATATTTATTACTGGTATTTTCTTTCTCTGAAGATTATCTGCAATCCATTTCAAAATAGAAATCTTTATTCTGTCTCTAGAATCAAAAAATAAGTCTGCTTTACCATATGTTGATTCAATAATTAGTATGTCAATTTTGTCATCTGGAACCTCTGCTTTTGGCACAGTTAACATCTTATCTGTACTAATATCTCCAGTATAGCAGAAAGTTAAATCATCGAAGTAAAAAATGATTTGAGCAGCACCAAGTAAATGACCTGCAGGAATAAATTTTACTTCTATATCATCTATATTTATTTTTTTGTTAAAATCAACAAAATGAGTGTTCTTAGACTTCTTAGCAGTTAAACTCTCATATAATTTACTTGCTAACTCAGTAGAGAATACTTTGATTCCTTCATTTGGGAAAGCAATTGAATGATCTGTATGGGCATGAGTAATAAGAGCAGTATCACTACTAGAGGCAGCTTTTGCAGTAGTGGGATCAGCTATCAAAGTTAGATTAGATGGTTTAGATAAGAATTTAACTCCGCTTTCGTATTTAAATAATGTAGGCATGACTGAACTCCAGATTCTTCAATAGCTGTTGAAACTGTGTTAATTATGGTATTAAGTCTTTACTTGCTTCTAGGCAACTTCTAATTCTTTAGCTACAGCATCTGTTATGTTTCTGAATTTTAGACCAAGCATCATTGAGCCTTCGAATTTTAAATCCTTAGCCATATAAGCTGAAGCTGCATTCATTGTACCTGTAAAGATACCACTTGCAATCGAAGGATCCATGCAAATTGTTACATCTGGTTTTTCGATTTT
Organism: uncultured archaeon; assembly: GCA_964549075.1. Lineage (GTDB taxonomy): Archaea > Asgardarchaeota > Heimdallarchaeia > Heimdallarchaeales > Heimdallarchaeaceae > UBA460. Next base: position 14,580 of record CAZJUB010000063.1, read on the forward strand.
ACTTTCTCCTGTTGTGAACAATCCATTCTCTATTTTTATGAAATAATGGATATCATCACCAATTGAAATTTGAAACTGTAGTTTTGTTTTCTTATACTTCTTCTGTATCTTTTCATCTAAATTACAGATTTCTGATAATAATTCAAGATAGCTTGGGATATCATCATTAGTGAATGTATGTCGCTTAATCTTTATCTGTATTAAAGATTTTAAATCCCCCTCTTTTATATCAAGTGTATCTGAATATAACATATCTGCTTCTGGAGTTTCAACTATGAGGCCAAGATCATATCCTTCTTGGACTGAATCTACAATTTTACGAGGATGAGTTTCTTTACAATCTCCTATTTTAAACACCCTCTTAACATGATTCTTAACCATGTTTTCAATCTCTAGTGATGCTTGTGTTGTTGTTAGTGCTAACTCATCAAATTTTATTTTTGACTTGTTACCATTTTGTTCAACTATTAGTTCAGAACCTTGAATCTCCGTAATAGTTGTTTCATACATAATTTCTATTTTATCGTCTTCCTCAATTGTAGGAGTTATCTCTCGTGCGACTAAAGAATAAACATCGATTCCAAGTCGTTTTTTATCGGTTATAATAGTGACATCCTTATTGGCACATGAAAGATACTCTGCCAACTCTATACCTATCATGTCTCCTCCCACAATCACTATATTTTGTCCTTTAGGGAATGATCCACTAAAAATATCTGCATAAGTTTTATACTTAGAATTGCTAATTCCCTTAATGTCCGGTAATTTAGGTGAAATACCTGTAGCAAGAATTACTGTGTCTGGATCATATTGTTTAAGAATTCCTTCTGTAAGTTCGTTATTTCTTTTAACTTCTATCTGGAGTTTATCTATGATGAAATTGTAGTATTCAATGAGGTTTTGTACCTCCTTTTTCATTGGAGCAACACTTGCATAATTTAATGACCCACCAATAAATGGTTCCTTTTCGATTATTGTAACTTTATGTCCTCTTAATTTTGCTACTCTAGAAAATTCCAAACCAGCTGGACCGCTTCCTACTACAAGGATCCTCTGAGGATTGTCTGTTTTTCCTATTATATCATCAGATGCAGTGAGATTAGGATTGATTGAACAGAGAACTTGTTGTTCTGTCATTATTTGGTTAAGGCATGTGTTACAACCAATACACGTTCTAATAGAATCCACTTTGCCTTCTTTTATTTTATTTGGAAATTCAGGATCAGCAATCAGTGCTCGTCCTACTGTTACTAAATCTGCCTTA
>CAZJUB010000064.1:0-15629 GCA_964549075.1 uncultured archaeon
CTTAATACCAATAATCCTTCAGTTACTACTGTTCAAGCTGCTTCTGGCACTTTCATTGAGGATTTCACCACAACTACTTATATAGAGGGTACACAAACCAATGTTACTGGCTGGGGTACAGGAACGATAGAAAATTCAAGAAAGAAACCTACTATTGTTAGCTCTATTAGTTCTTCATTAATAGGTAATACCATAAATGTCTTTGTTCAAGGTAATTATTCATATGTAACTAATGCTAATGATGGTTTAAAAGCTGTAAATATCACTAATCCTATAGAACCTAATATTGTAGGTTCCTATTCTACACCAGGTATTGCTATGGCAGTTTATGTTGATGAAGATTATGCCTATATTGCTGATTTTCATGGAGATGTTGATGGATTCAATTTTCAAGTAGTTGATGTTAGCAATCCTTCTAGTCCTTCTTATGTAGGTAAATGCGAGACTTTTGATGCAGCAAGAGATGTGGTTATAGAAGGTAATTTAGCGTATATAGCTAATGGTAATGATGGATTATGTATTTTAAATATATCAAATCCTGCAAATCCGACAATAGTCAGTAACTGTGATACTTCTGGGTATGCATACAAAATTAAAATTATAGGTAATTATGCATATATAGCTGATGGAGTGGAAGGATTTGTTATTATAGATATAACTAATCCTCTTACTCCAACAATAGAATCTACTTTTAAAACGGGTATAAATTCTGCAATTGATGTTATAATTGAAAAAAACCAACTTTATGTTATTGATCAAAATAATGGCGTTGTAGTAGCAAATATTACTGATGCAACTACACCTGAATATATAGGAACATGGAATAAAGATGGTGCTTCTGATGGATGTATCAGACAAGATTTTCTTTTTGTTACAGATATAAATGATGGACTCTCAGTAGTAAATATTACTGAACCAACTGCGCTTTCAATGATCAACACTTTTTCTTTACCAGGTTATGCCCAAGCATTTGATATATCTAAAAATTATGCTTATATTGCATGTGCTGAGGGAGGTTTTCAAGTAGTTCAAATTGCAGATCCATCTCCTCCTATGTTTGCTACATCTTGTAACACTCCTAGTATTGCCTCTGGGATTACTATTGTTGGAGATTATGCATACGTAGCATGTGGATATGAGGGTTTACAGATTTTTGATATTAGTGATCCTTACAATCCAATTCTTTTCAGTTCCTGTGACACTCCAGGTTTTGCTACAGAAATTGATATTGCTGGAAATTATGCTTATATAGCCGATGGTGTTGATGGAGGTTTGCAGATTGTTAACATTACTAATCCTTCCTCTCCCACGATAATTGGTTCTTATAATACTGATGGTCAAGCGCTTGATGTTTGTGTTTCTGGTAACTATGTTTATGTTGCAGATGGAGGGGCATCATTATGTTGTATTAATATTACTGATCCAACCAATCCCACCTATGTCAGTATGTTTCTTAATTATGCTTTCGGTATCTCTATTTCGGGGGATTATGCTTATACTGCAAGTAGTAGTCATTTGATGATTTTTGATATTTCAGAACCTGGTATAGTCTCATCTATATATGATAACTATATATACTCATTAGATGTTGATGTTGATGAAAGATATGCATATGTGGTAGAATATAATTCTCTTGGAGTGATTGATTTTGGTAATACTGCTTCTCCCTCATCTCCAGATAGAGTTGGTGAATGGTATGGAGACTCTTTTGGTTCATGGCCACGGATTTCTGTTTTTGGTGATTATGCTTATGTAACTGGTGATGAGGGTACTTTATATGAGTTTGATATCAGTCTTCCTGATTCTCCGTTTGTTACTGGTTCGTATGAAGCAGTAAATCCATCCGATGTTTTTGTTTCAGGAAGTTTTGTCTATTTAACAACTAATGACAGTCTTCATGTTCTTGAAAAAAGAGATTATAGAGCTAATAAATTTGCATCTTCATGTTTTGCTCAATCTAATACTGTTATTTCAACAAGTTCTTCAACTATTACAAAAGCAACTTTGGATGTGAATGATGATACTCCCACATCTACTTCTATCACTTATTATCTTTCTGCTGATGGAGGTACAAATTGGGAAATTACAACTCCTGGAATAGAACATTTCTTCATTAATACAGGTACTCAACTAAAGTGGAAGGCTGAACTAAATACTGATGATGTCTACGCAACCCCCAAGATTACCAATCTTTCAATAGATTTTTCTACTAATTTAGTTAGTCCTTCTTTAGATTTACCAGTTGATAATCACATAACTGATGATTACACGCCTAGTTTCACATGGTTTAGCATTAATGGTGAATCTCAATATCTCTTTCAAATAGATACAACCATTAGTTTTGATTCCCCTATAGTTAATAGCACTATTCCTTCGTCTAGTACTAGTTTCACTCCAAGTTCTCTTCTTGCTCTAAACACCTATTATTGGCGTGTTGCAGGGATTGATTCTGAAGGGGATTTAGGTGAATTTTCAGCCTATAGAACTTTATACATAATTGAAGATACGAATAATCCTACAATTAACCACCCTAGTGATATTTCTTATGAACTAGGTTCAACAGGGCATTCTGTTGTTTGGTCTCCAACTGACTCTAATCCTTATTGGTACAATATTACACTAAATAGCATCCTTACCAGTCAGAATAATCCATGGACAGGAGGAGATATTCTTTTCAATATCGATGGTTTACCTTTAGGTATTCACACAGTGGTATGTTCAGTCTATGATGTTGAAGGACTAGTAACTAGTGATACTGTAGAAATAGAAGTTACTACTACAGCTCCACCAATTATTGATGATGTTACTGATTTTGCTTACGAGGAAGGAGATACAGGGAATACAATCACATGGCATCCTACTGATGCGAATCCAGACTATTATTCCATCTCTCGAGATGGATTAATTATTGAAGATGGACCTTGGTCAGGTGGAGATATAAATATTAATATTGATGGATTAGCTTATGATGTTTATACTTATGTTTGCTTTGTGAATGATACAGAAGGACAATCCAATAGTGATACAGTTATTGTAACAGTAACAGATTCTGTTAGCCCAAATCTCAACTCTCCTAGTGATATAATCTATAGTGAAGGAGATACAGGGAATAACATTGTTTGGATTGCATCTGACAACAATCCTGCAACATACATTGTTTACAAAGATGGAACACTATATAAAACTGATTCTTGGACCTCAGGTTCATCTATTATTATCTCTGTTGACGGATTATCTTCTGATCAATATAATTTCACAATAGTAATCCTTGATCAAGCAGGTAATTCAGCTAAAGATACGGTGATTGTAGGAGTCACAGCTGCAGTTCCAGAGTTATCTAGGATCTCTATTCTCTCTTTAATCAGTCTAGTTTCACTTGCAGTATTTTTCTATTTAAAGAAAAAGCGTAAAACTAAGAAGAATTACTAAATTTATCTTATTCTTCCTTTTTTCTTTTTAAACAAACGAGAAAGCTTTTTATTTTTGTAATCTATATCTAAAAAACTAGACAAATTTATGAGTTGTTAAAAATGATTAGAAAAAACAGTAATTTGAGGGGAAAAATATTCATTTTTCTCCTACTGTTCAGTTTTTTTACTATTTTTCATTCTAACTTGAATCCTCTTCAAACAACACTAGCATCCTCTGGAATGTTTTCAGAAGACTTCACAACAACTACATATATGGACGGAGCACAAACCAATGTTACAGGATGGGGGACAGGTTCAATAGAAAATTCAAAGAAAAAACCCACTGTTGTTGGAAATATTGGTTATTCTCTGATTGGTAATGCACTTGATGTATTCATCGATGGTGATTATGCTTATGTAACTAATGATGAGGGATTGCATATAGTAAACATCACTGACCCTACTGATCCCAATATTATTGGTTTATATGTTACTCCAGATATTGCTCAAAGCATTTTTGTATCAGGAACTTATGCCTTTATAGCTGATCATTCAGGTGATGCTTATTCCACGAATTTTCTTATATTAGATATTGTTGATCCAACCAATCCTACTTCAATAGGGAACTGTTCAACATTTGGTATAGCGAGAGATGTGGCTGTTAAAGGAAACTACGCCTATGTAGCAAATGATAATAGTGGTCTGTGTATAGTTGATATTACAAATCCAGCAAGTCCAATTAGAGTAGATTGGATTGATACTCCTGGAACATCACTTAAATTAGAAATAAAAGGGAACAATACTTATGTAGCTGATGGATCAAATGGTTTAGTTATTGTAAACATAACAGATCCTCTAAATCCAAGTGTCAAAGCAACCTTTAATAGCGGTATTAGTTATGCAGTTAGTGTCTTTCTTGAAGATAATTATGCTTACATTGTTGACCGTAACAATGGAATAATAATAGTCAATGTTTCAGATCCATCTACTCCGATATTTGCAGGTTCGTGGATTAAAAGTGGTGTTTCGGATGATTTCGTGCATGAGAACTTCCTTTATGTCACAGATATAACCGACGGTCTTTCAGTATTGGATTTAACGGATCCAAGTAATCCAATATTCATAAATACACTCACTCTTTCAGGAGTTGCCCAAGAGATTATTATCGATGATATTTACGCTTACATTGCTTGTCAATCTGGTGGTTTTCAAATTGTAAAAGTAATTGATATTATTCCAACACTGTTAGATTCATATGATACTCCAGATAATTCATGGAGTGTTGATGTTTCTGGAGATTATGCTTATGTAGCTGATGAGAGTGGAGGTTTACAAATAGTTGATATTTCTAATCCTCTGGACGCAACATTCGTAGGTAATTACACAACTCCAGATGATGCTAGAGATATTATTATCTCTGGTAATTATGCTTATATTGCTGCTGGAGATGCTGGTTTACAAATCCTTGATATCAGTGATCCTACTACTCCCGCCTTTGTTGGTTATTATGATACTCCGAGTTTAGCTACTGCACTCGCTATTTCAGGCAATTTAATTTATGTTGCTGATGGCGCAGGTGGTCTGGTAATTATCGATGTTAGTGTTCCATCTACTCCTACCCTTGTTGGTTATTATGATACTCCAAGTTATGGCTATGGAGTTGATGTAGACGGAAATTATGCATATGTTGCTGATGGTGGTGGAGGTTTGGTAATTCTCGATGTTAGTACTCCTTCCACTCCAACTCTTGTTACTATTTATACAACAACAGATTTTGCATTAAATGTCTTAATTTCTGAAACTTATGCAATTGTATCAATTTATAAGTATGGTATATTGATTCTCGATATTAGTACTCCCTCCACTCCCACATTAGTCGTTTCAATTTCAGATTATGATTTTTGGGGACCATGGGAAACTGAACTTTCAGGTGATTATGCATGTGTAGCTAATGGTAATTCAGGAATACAAATATTTGATTTAAGCAATCTTTCCAATCCTTTACTTGTTGGTTTGTATAACACTCCAGGACTTGGACAAGGTGTGTTTTTTACAGGAGATTATGTTTATGTTGCAGATGGTCCAAATGGATTAGAGATAATTAAAGTAAGATCAAAAAGAGGTGAACAGTATAATCCAGTATGTTCAGCTCAATCCACCTCAATTTTTACAGCAAGCTCTTCAGTTATTGAAAATGCTACTATGCATACTAGTGAGACTATACCCTCGTCTACAACTATTTTGTACTATCTTTCAGCAGACAACGGTATCAATTGGGAATCTGTTACTCCTGGAATAAAGTATGATTTTGTTAACACAGGTTATCAGCTTAAATGGAAAGCAATTCTTACAACTTCTGATATTTCAAAATCTCCAGTTATACATAACCTTTCAATCGAATATACTACGAAGTTAAATGAACCTTCATTACTTACTCCAACTGACGGTTTTATCACTGAAGATTATACTCCTACTTTCACGTGGAATAGTATTAACGGAGAAGCAAATTATCTCTTCCAGCTTGATACGACAACAAGCTTTAGTACACCTCTGCTTAACATTACTCTCCCTTCTTCAAGTACCAGTTATACTCCAATTTCACCTCTAGCTGTAGATACTTATTATTGGCGTGTAGCAGGAATTGATTCTGAAGGGGATATTGGAGATTTTTCCTTTTATCGAACTCTCTATTTAATACAAGATGTAGATGCTCCAACTATAAATCATCCCAGTGATGTTTCCTATGAGCAAGGAGCAACAGGATATAGTATAACATGGACACCTGCTGATTCCAATCCTAATTGGTACAATATAACTATGAATGGTTTTCTCACTAGCCATGATGATCCTTGGTTAGGAGGAGATATTGTTCTAAATATAGATGGATTAGTATTAGGTACTCATACTGCTATATGTTATGTATATGATTTAGAGGGATCAATGACAAGTGATACAGTTGAAATAGAAGTTACTACTACAGCTCCACCAGTTATTGATGATGTAGCTGATTTTGCCTATGAAGAAGGATCTACTGGACACACTATTACATGGCATCCAACAGATGGGAATCCAGATTACTATATAGTAACAAAAGATAGTATAGTAGTTGATGAAGGACCATGGTTAGGAGGAGATATAACAGTTGATATTGATGGTTTAGCTTATGGAGTGTATACTTTTATTTGTACAGTCAATGATACTGAAGGGCAATCAGCTAGTGATACTGTAATTTTGACAGTAACAGACTTTATTGATCCTCTGATTAACTCTCCTGCAGATGTCATCTATAGCGAAGGAGAAACAGGTAATAACATTGTTTGGATAGCTACGGATACCAATCCTGCAACTTATACAGTTTATAAGGATGGTACTATTTATGAAATTGATACTTGGATTTCAGGTTCATCTATTATTATCTCTGTTGACGGATTAACATCTGATCAATATAATTTCACTATTGTAGTTTTTGATCAATCTGGAAATAAAGCAATAGATACAGTAATCGTTGCAGTTACGGTAATTGTACCAGAAATTCACCAAAATCTTTTCCTTGGTGTAATTATCATCTCAATTGTTGTTGTTGTCACATTTAATATTAAACATAGAAGGCATAAAATGGATTAATTCCTTTTTATCCTTATTTTTCTTTATTTTTATTCAATGATAATTTAAGATAGTAATTTAAAAAAAAGAAAAAAGAGAAAAACTATTTTCTTCTCTTTTTTATAATTATAACTAAAAATACTATAGCAATTATTGTTGTAAACCAGAACATGTTTGATTCAGTTGTTTCTTCTTCTATTGGAGCAACTGTTACTTTTACTGTATCACTGATTGAATTCCCTGCTGCATCATAGACTGTGCATTCATAAAGATAAGTTCCACTCTCTAATCCATCAACTGAAAAGATTATCTCTTCTCCTGTCCATGTTTCAGTTTCTACTACAGTATCATTCATTGTTATTGTATAAGTTGAAGGACTATAATCAAACGGATTCCAGGTGATAGAATAGCCTGTTTCTCCTTTTATATAACTTATATCTCCTGGATTATCTATTGTTGGAGCAATTGTATCTTCAACAGTAACATGAACTGTATCTGCTGCACTATCATCGTTATCATCATAAACGTGGCAAATGTACTCATAATTTCCATATGCTAAGTCATCAATATTGACAGTTATTGACTCTCCTGACCAAGCTCCAGAATCTACCTCTACTCCATTTCTTGTTACACTATAGCTTTTGGGATTATTATCATAGGGGTGCCAGGTAATACTATGTCCTGTTGATCCTACTTCATAAGAAACATCTGCAGGATTGTCAATAGTTGGTACTATTGGTTCTACGACTGTTACAATAATACTATTACTTGCTTTATTTCCATCTTCATCATATACTGAGCAAATGAAAGTGTATGTTCCAGTTGTGAGATTATCCACGTCAATGGTTATTGTACTTCCTGCCCATTCCCCTTCATCTATTAATTCTCCATTTCTAGTTATGTTAAACCAAACTGGGTTGTCATCTGTGGGGTGCCAGGTAATAGAATGACCAGCAGTGCCTTCTTCATAACTGAAATCGCTTATACTGTCAATAATTGGTGGTTGAGTTGTTGTAACGGTTACCATCACTTCATCACTAGACCATTGATTGCTTAAATCATAAACATAACACACATAGGTATATGTTCCTTCAGCTAAACCATCAATTGATATCGAAATTTCGTTTTCTCCTATATTCCAAACTCCTTCATCTTCTATTATCCCATTGAAGGTAATATTATAGCTCTTTGGCAGTATATCGAAAACTTCCCATGTTATGTTATTTCCTGTTGCGCCCAATAGATAGCTAATGTCATCTGGACTATTAATCTCTGGTGAGGAAATATCTAACTCTATGAAAATTTCTCTTGCTTCAGAAAAGGGACCTGTTTGATTTCCATTATCTATTGCTGCTACTCGCCAATAGTACGTTCCTACTGCTAATGATGTACCAGGTTTATAGAAAGTCTCGGAAGAAGGTATTATTACATTGATTATTGGACTTATAAAGCTCGAAGAATCATCTAGTTGGAATAAATATTGATAAGCCTCTTCGACTGGTGACCATGAGAACGTTGGTCTTTTTTCATCAGTAACTAGCCCATCTACTGGAGAGAGTAAATCAGGTGATGCTATGACCGTTTCGATTAGCAAAGTAATAGATGATATTGACGGCGTTATCAAACTATCTTGAGTTTCAAGAACCGCTTTCCATTTTATATTGCGTCCTTCATGACTTAATTGGTGTTTAACTCCATCATTTATAGCTTCCCAGTGTATTCCTCCATCAGCAGATATATAATAAAGTATTTGGGAATCTCCTGGAATTACGGAACTTTCTGTTAGAGTTATATAATTTATAGAAATCGAACTAGTGCCTTCATAGAATGTCTTAGACTGAGCTTGACATACTTCATTATACAGTGATAGAACATTTTTTCTAATATTAACTACTTCTATGTTGGAAGTATGTTCAACTAAGTAACAATAATCACCGCGAACGACCGAATCTCTAACATTTCCTGGCGTTGAATAGCTATATAATAACTGTGGATTATCGGGATTTGTTACATCAATAACTGCTATTCCTGCATCTGCATCATTCACAAAAGCAGTATTTCCTGAAACAATTATCCCATTAGCTAAATCATTAGTATTACACTGACTACGAAATGTTGGAGAGGTTGGATCACTAATATCTACAATAACCAAACCATTTTCACCATCAGCAATGTAAGCTAAATCTCCTTCTATCCAAACTTCAAAAGAAACACCTGAAGAATCATACCAACCAATGGTTGTAGGAGAACTTGGATTACTTATATCAACAATTTTTAAACCATCTTCGCCACTTGCTACAAAAGCGTTATTACCTTCAATTTTAATATCTGCTGCATAGTGAAAATCATCATACAAGTTGTCAAATGCAGGAGATAGAGGAGTTGACATATCATAGATTGCTACACCTTCACTTCCACAAGTAAGATAAAGATTCTCACTATTTACTTCAATATCAAAATCAGCTAAATTCCACCAAGCATAAAAATCTAGAGGAAGAGGGACAACTTGAGCTCCGAAATATGTTGGATTGGCAGAATCGAGAATATCGAATCCATAAAAAGCTAATTTGAATACCCATGATCCAGATGCATACATCATGTAAGTACCGAAAACATAAGCAACACTTCCAAAAACTTCCACATCATAAAAAATGTGACCAAAGTCTAATAATCCAGGATTGAGAACAGCTTCACCAAGAAGAACAACATTTTCAGGATCACTTATGTTGTATGTTCTTAATATCCCTTGGTATTTTAATCCAGTAAAATGATTCCCTACAATATAAGCTACATCTCCAACAGCACATATTCCTCTGTGTGTTTGATCTATGTTAAACAATTTTTCACGTGATGGTTTCACATTTTCAGTTACCTTAATAATTCTAATTCCGTCATCATAATTTGCAGTATATATTTCTGTCCCATCAAAATACAAGGCTAGAGCGATGCTAGTATGTGAGAATTCATAACTTCCAATAATTTGTATATCATATTTATTTTTCAAATCTAGAATGTATACATACCCATGGTAGTCTGTTACATATGCTATTTCTCCATTGACCATAACATCATTCAACTCTAAATCAGTAAAAGAGGAAACAAGTGTTGAAGTTACTCCTATTATAGAATTTATTATATGTAATCCAGATTTCGCTGCAAGAAATGTGTTACTACCTTCAAGGAAGATGCTATTTATCTCATCAAATCCTTCGATTTCCTTTACGAAATAAACAGCTGTAGGATCAGCAATATTTAGGATGACCAGGCTCGAGGAATTACTCACATAAGCATTTACTCCTCTTATTGAAAGGCTATCTGCAGTAAATATAGAGTCATAAACATATAAAGCACCTGGACTACTTGGATTGGAAACGTCAAGTATTTTTATTCCAGCATTTCCATCAGAAATAAATGCATAATTCTCAAAAATATCTACATCATATGCAGAAACTGTATCATATGTTGTAAGTTCAACAATATTTGCCGGATCGCTAATATCTACAATTTTTAATCCTGCTTCGCTAGTTGCTAAATAAGCAATGTCCCCATCAACGCATATGCTTCTTATAATATTTGTCGAAATTGTATCTAAAAGGTGAGGATTCGTGGGATCCTTTATATCAAGTACATCCAAACTGTTTTCAGTTCCAACTAGAGCTATATCTCCATGGATATAAATTTCAATGGCATTCCCATTGGTATCATATGATCCAATTTCCTTAATTACTTGATAAGAATTTTCTATCGTTCCTGTCCCCCAGCCAGAAACATTAGTAGCTGGAGAATCCATGTAGGTGGTAGTAGTGAAATCTTCAGTTATTGGAGCTAAAATTTCTCCTTGAACCATTGGTAAAGTATTATTAAATAAGAAAAGCGATGCAAAACAGAGAAGAAGAAGAAAAGCGAGAGTATTTTTTCTATTTTTTACCATTTTCTTCATTTTTATCACTATTTAGTGAATCATTAAAATATAGTCTTGGTGTGTAAAAAATCTTTCTCAAAAAAAAGAACTAGTAAAAACTAGTTCATTTTAATTTATTTTTACGAGTTTTAATGGTAATAATGGTAATAACAGCAATGCTTAGAATTATGCTTGAGATAATCCCAAATTCTCGTAGATGCGGTATTTTATATTCTACATATTGGCAATTAGAATGGGAGCTATTTCCAGCATTGTTCCCTGCGACTATTGCATAGTAATAATAACCTTCTGATGGCATAACATCTAGATAAAAGCTTGAGGATACTTTGGTAATAGGTGTAAGTTCTTCAACAGACCAAATATAGGAAGTCGAACGATAAACATAGTAGTTACTTGCAAACGAGATGTTATTCCAATCTATTTTAATTAGATCTGTTTCAGTTGGATTAGGAACAATAAAAGCTAATTCAGGTTTAGATGGAATACCTGCAAGAAAATTATGAACAATGTCTATATCAGTTCCAGAGTCTTCATATTCAGTAGAATCTGCCCAGATAGCTTGAGCAACACCGTTTGAATCAACAGCAATTTTTGGGTCACTCGCTGTTAGAGTACTCTCGAGAGATATAACATCAGTTGAAGTCCAAGATGAAGAAGCGGTATCCCATCTTTTATAGAAGATGTCTAAGTCAGTACCTGCTCCATTATAATTAGTATAATCCTCCCAAACGATATGTAATTCATCAGCCGAATCAACAACGATAAAGGGATCATAAGAATTGCTGGTACTTTCTGTTGAAACGATTTCAGTTGATGTCCATATTGGTACGGAAATGTCTTTCTTCTTAAGATAAATATCTCTATCAGGAGCATAGTCTTCAAGTTCTTCCCAAGCAATGTAAATATCCCCAGAAGAATTAACAGTAAGAGAAGGAAAAGAGGAATCTCTATTACTCTCCAGTGAAACAAGTTCTATTGATTCCCAAGATAAAGTAGTAGAATTCCAATGTCTGTAAAAAACATCTAAATCTGCTCCAGCTTCTGGGAAAGAGTTAGAATAATCAGTCCAAGCAACATGAACATTCTCTGATGTATCAACTGAAAGACTTGGGGATGTAGAATCATACTCACAATTTGTTGAAACAACTGTGGTTGTACTCCAAGTCGAAGATGAAGAAGACCATTTCTTGAAGAAGATATCAGAATCAGATCCTGAACTTGCATAATCAGATCTATCTTCCCATACAACGTAAACATTTCTTTCAGCATCAGCAGCAATGATTGGATTACTAGATTGGGAAGTGCTTTCTGTAGATATAACTTCAGTGGGTGTCCAAGAGGATGTAGAAGAGCTCCAATATTTATAGAAAATTTGATGATCATTTAAGGTACCACCTACATCAACACCTTCCCACGCAACATGAACACTCCCTGACGTATCTACTGCAACTGAAGGAGCATAAGAACCACCTGCTGTCACACTTTCAGTAGAAACAACCTCAGTAACAGTCCATAGGTTTGAATTTAATTCTAATTTCTTATAGAAAATGTCTTGATCAGATCCATTACTACCATAATCCGTTAAATCTGCCCATACAACATAGACATTCCCTGATAAATCAACAGCAAGAGATGGATTAATAGAATTATCTGTACTTTCTGTAGAAACAACTTCAGCTTTATTCCATTTCCATTGGGTTCTTTCAAAGGAAGCTATATTAAATATACCTGATTCTTCCTTTACAAGAGCTTTTGTGTTTGAAGTAAAAAGAGAAGAAGAACCAATTAAGAATACAATTAAAATGAAAAATAAGCTCATATTGAGTTTGTTTTTTTTCTTTTTTATATGCATTTGAATGAATCACCTTTCTAACTATTATTCACAGATTATCTATGAATTTTCAAATTGGTAGCATTTAGAGCTAAAATTAAAAACATTTCTACTAATATTCCAAAAAAGACAAAATTATTATGATTATAGATGGGGAAGGTAAGATACTCCTTCCAGGTCTTATTAATTTTCAGAAATAGTAGGTGTCTCGTTGGATAAAAGATGGGAGGAAAGAATCCCCTGAAGAGATGGCTAAAATTTGCGTTCGCTTATTGAATGATTAATCTGATTCTTTTCATATTTAAGAAGTGAATTTCAGTATTAAACAAAAAGTTAGTTTTAGGTAAAATTCTTATTGTTATACTATAATGTAAAATCATGAAGGCTATAATCAACGTCAAAATTTATGATTATGAGACCTATATTGAGAATGGTTACTGTATTTATGGCAAAGAAATCATTGATGTAGGAGATATGGCTACATTTCCAGATTTTGAAGGAGAGATCATAGATGGGGAAGGTAAGATACTTCTTCCTGGCTTGATTAATTTTCACACTCATGTTTATTCTACTCTAGTTAGAGGTGCTGCAATACCTTACCAACCAAGAACATTCAAAGACATTTTAGATCAGCTTTGGTGGAAATTTGACAGTAAATTAGATAATACAGCTACCTATCATAGTGCGATGGTTTACGGTTTAGAATCTTTGAAAAGTGGAGTTACATCCATGATTGATCATCATGCAAGTGGTATAGATATTATCGGTAGTTTAGATTCTCTAAAGAAAGCTATTGTTGATAAACTTGGTATGCGCGGGATTTTCTGTTTTGAAACTAGTGATCGTTTCAACATTACAGAGTGTATAGATGAAAACTTATCTGGTTTAAAATACAAGTCCTCAGATGCTCGTGGAATGTTCGGACTTCATGCTTCTCTAAGCCTTTCTGAATCTACACTTATGAAAGTTAAACGTATTCTTGGGGATGCACCTATTCATGTTCATGTTGCTGAAAGTATCGAAGACGAAGAAGATTCTCTGAACAATTATAGGATGAGAGTGGTAGAAAGATTTGAAAAACATAATCTCATCAATAAAGGTTCTATATTAGCTCATTGTGTGCATATTAATAGTAAAGAAGCTCGAATCATTGAAGAAAACGGAGCAGTTATTGCTCTTAACCCTACCTCCAATATGAACAATGCTGTAGGTACATTCAATATCAATTTGTTTAGGAATAATAATATTCGATTACTTATTGGTAACGATGGTTTAGGAACAAACATTGCTAAAGAATGGACTTATTTTTATTATGCTGGAAAAGCTGGAATTAATGATGCTGCAGGGATAAGTTTTAATGAGATGCTAAAATACATCAATGGCTCGTATGAATACTTTGGAAAACAGATGGGAATTCAAATAGGAAAAATAAAGGAAGGATATGTCTCTGATTTTGTCCTTAGTCCGTATAAAAATCCTACAAAAATGGATAAAGATAATGCTTTTGGACATGTATTTTATGGATTATTTGAAAATTTTAAGCCATCAGATGTTATCGTTAAAGGCAAAACTCTAATTGAAGATTATGTGAGTATTTTTGATGAGGAAGCCATATATAAGAACGCAAATATTGCTTCTCAAGCATTATGGAAAAAGCTAGGTGTTACATAATGGATATATCAATAGATTTACTTGATTTAAATTTCGAAAATCCTCTTGGTCCAGCAGCAGGACCTATTGTAGAAGGATTGGAAAATATGCAGTTTTTTAACAATAATTTATGTGGTTTTAATGTTGCCAAAACAATCTCTGTTGAAGGAGCTATTGTACCTAAACCATGTATAGCTGGAACAACAAACACCATCTACAACTGTGAACTTTGGTCAGAATTACATTCTGATGTATGGATAAAGGAGATTCTTCCAACTATTCATAAAGATAAGAAAAAACCTCTTATTATTAGTTCAGGTTACAAAGAAGAGGACTTTAGATATTTGATTCCTAAATTAGATCCTTTTGCAGATATCTTTGAGATATCTACTCACTACGTTTCAGAAGATTTGCTTCCCGGAATAGTTAAGAGTATAAGAGAAAACACTGATAAACCTATTTTCATGAAACTAAGTCCTCATATTGTAGATTTTCTAGATTTTGTTAAAACAGTTATAGATGCTGGTGCAACTGGGATTGTAGCTATCAATTCTCTAGGTCCAGGAACAGTTATAGACTTGAAAAATCGCTCAGTTCTTTTAGCTGAGAAAGTTTGGATGAGTGGGCCTTCAATCAAACCAATTGCTCTTCATCGAATATACAATATAAGAAAGGAATTTCCCAATATACCGATAATAGGAGTAGGTGGAATAGGAAAAGCAGACGATGTAATTGAATTCCTATTTGCAGGCGCAGATCTTGTCCAGATGCTATCATCTGCATTGATTAAAGGAAGACAATTATATGACAAGATAATTAAAGATCTTCCTAAAGCACTTGAGGAGTATGGATTTTCTTCTGTTGAAGAAATTAGAGAAGTAAGAAAAACTACTCTTTTCAAGGAAGTTGATACAGCTGTTGATAACTATCCATCTTTTAATGAGAAATGTACAATGTGTATGCTCTGTGTTAAGATATGTCCTGCAAATGCTTTATCTGCTAGTGATGAAAGAATAATAGTAGATAAAAGTAAGTGTATACACTGTGGTTTATGCGAATCTCGTTGTCCAGTAGATGCAATCTACGGAGCACTAAGAAAATAGAAAAACCTCAATCTATCAGCTGAATTACTTTATTTCCCCTACCATCTTGAATCCTGCTTTCTTCCAACCTGCCTTTCCTGCTTTGAATTCAAAGACATTCTCATATCCCA
>CAZJUB010000065.1:0-15077 GCA_964549075.1 uncultured archaeon
AAGTAAAAATGGCACTTTTTTTCTTTTGGATTTTAATTGTGATTTTCATTTATTATTAATACCAACGAGAGTGATGATGCGTGGTTTAGACCAAGTTGAGTGTGATGATTTTTACATCACCTCTATGGTCACCATACTAATAAAATAGTAATTTTGTGATTCTTCCTTGTAAATTCATAAGCTTACCTAGCTAAATTCATGTTAAATAGGTCAATAACGCTATAAAAAATGCAATTTATATGGTTCAAATGTTAAGGTATTCATCAATTTAACTACGCTTAGAAAGAGGTTTTGTTAGGTTAAATTTTGAATCATGACACATACAACTTTCGTAAAATATTAATTAGCTTAAGTGTAATAGAACGTGACACTATCATGAGCGAAGATGAAACAAAGGAATGTCCAAAATGTGGATCAACAATGATCAAAAGAGAGAATTATCTCCCAGATGACTTCGAACTGACTGAAGTAAAAACATTCTGGCTATGTGGCTCTTGTATGTATTATGAAGTAATAGAATAAGTAGACTATTTTTTATCTACTTTGATTTCCCCCCCTGGTAGAAGTTCACTGAGTAACATCTCAATCTGTTCACTCTTATCATTAAAAGCAATAATCTGAATGTCATGTTTAAACATTAATGAAAATTCAAGTATCTTTTGTCTACATGAACCACAAGGTAAAACTGGGGGAGAACTAGTGGAATAAACAACTACAACTTGAATATCTTTCTCACCCATATTAACAGCTGAACCAATAGCATTTACTTCAGCGTGAAGAGCAAGATAATCAGAGAATTCAACATTGCAACCAGTAAAGATTTTGCCACTATTCATTAATAAAGCTGTACCAACATGAAAATTGCTGTAAGGGGCATAAGCTTGTTTACTTGAATCGATAGCGAGCTTTTTGAGCTTAGGTAAATAATCAGTGACATCCATATAACTCAAATAAAAAAAAGAATCTAATTACTAAAAATCTTCCGTAGTTTTTTAGGAAAATTTATCATAAAACAACACCTTTTTATTTGAAAGTAAATTTGTTCATAATGCGGATATAGTTAAGATATTTGCACATCTGTTGTATCTTACCCTAACAGGTAGGAACGTGATCTGACGATTGCGATTATGTTCAAAAACGGAACAATTATAAACAAAGGGAATAAAAACCCTACTCGCGCAATATAATGCGTGTTTATCACCTCCAGGATTATGATTATCCACTGAATGTAATTCAGTTAGCTGACAAGAACTCTCCTAGAAGGCGAAAACTGATTTCTAGAGTAACCTACACTATGCATACGCCATGTAGTGGATGACTCGGCTAGGGAGCCGATGAAGGGCGTGGTAAGCGGCGAAACGCTGTGGGGAGACGCAGACAGTCTACGATCCACAGATCCCCTAATCGGATTTCCGGTTACAACCTAATAAGTTGTAACAGCCAGCAATGGCGGGGAACGCAGGGAACCAAAACATTCAAGTACCTGCAGGAAAAGAAAACAAAAGTGATTCCGGTAGTAACGGCGAGTAAAACCGGAATAGGCCAAACTGAATTCCTTTTTTGAAAAAATAAGGTAGATGTGGTGTTTTGACTACAATATAGATCGTACGTGTAAAGTTGAAGACCCCTGGAAAGGGGCGCTATAAAGGGTAATAGCCCCGTAAACGTAAGCACACGACTTAGTAGTATCAAGACTAGTGTGGCTTGGATATGTCGCACAAATATGGGAGTACTAACTCCTAAGCCTAAATACTCCCCTAGACCGATAGCGTACTAGTAACGTGAGTGAAAGTTGAAAAGTATTCGAAATACGAGAGTGAAAAGTTCCTGAAACTACATGGTAACAGACGTGGATGGCTCGAAAGGGTAGAGTCTCGGCGAAGGAAACCACCGTGAGGTGTTAGTACGAGCTGAGAGGACCAGAGTCATCCGTTCCGTCTCGAAACACGGGCCGAGGAGTTTATGTCTGTGGCAAGTCTAAGCATTTTGCTGTGACGTAGCGAAAGCAACCAGCGCGCAGCTTCGGCGAGGCGCGACGTCCGATAAGGGCGTGAAGTCACAGGTGTAAGACCCGAAAGCAGGTGATCTATCCCTGACCAAGGTGAAGCGCTTCGAAAGGAGCGTGGAGGCCTGAAGCGGTATTGATATGCAATTCATTCGTCTGAGTTGGGGATAGTGGCAAAAGACCAATCTAACCTGCTAATAGCTGGTTCCCCCCGAAGTATCACCACAGGATAGTGTCGCTGAAGGTTGCTTGTGAGGTAGAGCTACGGACGGAAGGTTCTGGGGAGTGAAATCCTCACCCTTCCTTCCAACTCCGAACTTGCAAGCGCCGTAGAAAGCGGCAAACGGGCGCGTATCCGCAAGGGATATGGCCGAAAGGGAAACAACCCTACAATGGGTTAAGGGCCCTAAATCCCGGTTAAATGTTAAACAGAATGACGTCCAACGACGAAAACAATGAGGCGGTAAGCTTAGAGGCAGCTATCCGTTAAAAAAAGCGTAACAGCTTACTCATCGAGTTTTTGGGCTCAGAAAATGGACGGGGCTAAACCGGGTCCCGATACCCATTTGGACTTCGAAAGAGTCTCAGGTAGGGGGGCGATCTGGTTGGGTAGAAGCTGGGGAGTGATTCCCAGTGGACCGACTAGATTTGCAGATCTCGGTGGTAGTAGGAGCATAGTGAGGTGAGAATCCTCACCGCCGCAAGCCCAAGGGTTCCTTGGCACTGTTCGTCAGCCAAGGGTTAGTCGGTCCTAAGGATGGTCTTAAAACGAATCATTCGAAAGGGAAACAGGTTCATATTCCTGTACCGCGCGTATAGACGTGGCGACACAAGCTCTGAGCTTACACTGGTGGGTAGGTGGCCTAGGAGTATATCCTAGTTAAATTTAGAACTCTGGGAAGAACCGTTAAGGTGAGAACCAGAAGAATAGATGAATAGGCTGGCCATAGGTTGCTGGCTGCCATCAATCCCAACAGTCCATGAAAAAGCAAAGAGAGCGATTACGCGTGTCCGTACCCAGAACCGACACAGGTGTGGCTAGCTTAGAAGGCTAAGGCGTGTTAGGATAGCTAGGGTGAAGGAATTCGGCAAATTAGATCCGTACCTTGGGTATAAGGATTGCCTGGAGAGGTGTATGCCTCACCAGGTCGCAGTGACTCGGGGCACCCGACTGTTTAATAAATAGTTGGGGGCGGCGACAAACCTTCAAATGATCAGTTTTCTTTCAAAAAAAAGAGTAGCTTAAATATCGTTACAACTTAGAAATAATGAACAAATGACTCTCAAAGAGCTCACCAAGTTTGATTATTTAGCAGGATTTCTTTATGGAGATGGAACCTGTTATCATAATCCTTCAGTTAATAGAGCTTATTCTGTATCAATAGACCAAATTGCAAGTAACACTCACTTACTTAAACATGTCAAACGATACTTAGAAAACTTCAGTAAGGTCCATGAATATCAATTCAAGAGTCCAGATGGATTAAAAACAAGAGTATTGGTATATAACAAAAATTTGTTTGTTCAATTCAAGAAATTAAGGAAAGAACCTATTAAATTTTTTAATAATTTGGACATAGAAGAGAAATTCAACTTTCTATCAGGCTTACTAGATGCTGACGGAACAATAACAGATAGAATAGTCATATATGCGTCGAATGAGAATCTGTTACTAAGCTTCAGAAAATTCTTAGATAATTATGGTGTTATTAGCTATGTTTACAAATTTGGTAGCATATTTGGACTACAAATATACAGGAAACAAAGTATTGAAACACTAAAAGAGAAATTGATGAGTGTCAAGTTTCGACTGAAAATTTTGAAAGAAAAGTGAACATTTGAAGGCGCGTCCCCGCTAGTTAACAAACATAGCTAACTGCAAGGGCGAAAGCCTTAGTACAGTTAGTGAATCCTGGCCGGTGCTGGTGCTTGAAACCTGGGTTCAACCAGGCTAAGACCCAGTAAACGCCGGAGCTAACTATGAGCTTCTTAAGGTAGGCAAATGCCTTGTCTGCTAATTACAGACGTCCATGAAGGGACCAACGAGGTGCCCACTGTCTCCACCCTAAGCCTACTGAACCCACAGTCCAGCGAACAGTCTGGAACGCACCATCGGGAAGAGAAGACCCTGTGAAGCTTTACTGCTGTCAGGGGCTGTTGTATTGGTGTGCATGCATAGAATAGTCAGGAGACGTTAATCCTATATTCTCCGGGATATGGGGTAGTCAAACTTGAAATACTGACCTTGCGCATTGGTACGACTTACCTCTTGCGAGGGGGACACCCCCTGCCTGGCAGTTTCACTGGGGCGGTAGCCTCTTGAAAAGATATCAAGAGGGCCCAAAGCCGAGCTCAACCGGGACAGAAATCCGGTGAAGAGTGCAAGGGCAAAAGCTCGGTTGACTGTGAACCAACCAATAAGGTTCGCAGATGTTAACGCAGGGCCTAGCGATCCTTCGCAGTGCCATTAGTAGGCGGCGGAGGTGGCAGAAAAGTTACTCCAGGGGTAACTGTGCTTCTTAAAGTATCACGAATAGAAGTGCTCTCTGTCTATAACGCTTATTGATAATTCCATCTTTTCTGAGGCAGATTAGAAAAAAAAGTGAATTAATACAAGGCTTCTGTCTTCTTCCAATGTTGTGAGGAAAAAAAGTTTTCGCCATTTAAGGCTACAAACTTGAGCAGAGTGAATCTAATTCTGTCAATAATCCATTTAGAATAAATAGTTAAATCCCTAAAGAAAGATGGAGAGCCAAATAAGCGTGAGGACTACAAGATAGGTAAAGGATCAAGTAACTACCTAATGTCGTTAGATACCGGGTGACAACTGAGATCCTTGAAACCGATGTGCATGCAGTTGCGCAAGCACAGCCCTGAACAGAGTTGTCGTGGGTAAGAGTTCACATCGACCTCACGGCTTGCTACCTCGATGTCGGCTCTTCCTAGCTTGGTGGTGATTCAGCCGCCAAGAGTGGGGTTGTACGCCCATTAAAAGGGAACGTGAGCTGGGTTTAGACCGTTGTGAGAGGGATTTAGGCAATAATGGAGTTAGATGGAAGTACAGAAGTACTTCGAATTAACTTCGTCCAAGTATGGTAAAGTTCTGGTATGTTGTAAACCCCGAAAGGGAATCCCGACTACCATGAGCGGAATACTTCGGGCCTAAATCCTCGCAAAACAGGTTGGATTCTATCTGATGGTGCTGACGGGCGATTGAGAGTAAAGCCTCCACAGTACGAGAGGAACAGGCGGCTGGGGCCTCTGGTCTACCGGTTGTCCTTCCGGGCATTGCCGGGTAGCTAAGCCCTCGACAATAAGAGCGGAATGCATCTACGCTCGAAGTGTCTCTCGAAACGAGTCGCCCACTCTGTATCACTATAAGGGGCCTGGTGACAGTAACCTTCGGTACAGACGAGAGCGCGGAAAGAAGATCCGTTTGATAGAATTGGGGTGTACGCGTCGAGCTTCGGCGAGATGTTTAGCCCACAATCACTAATTGCTCAAGCGTAGTTAGGTAAAATAGAGATCGGTTCGTCAGATTCTAGGAGAGTTCTTGTCAGCTAATTTGAGTTTACAGGAAAATTTTTTAAAATAAGACATCTCTTTGGAAAGTTGACTCCTTTTGTCACAATCTTTCTTGTTGTGTTTTAATAGCTTTCTTGAATTAATATAACAACCTTTCCTACGAGTGAGTAATTATGTACACAAAACAATATAATCCTGAACCTGGAGACGAGGATATTTTACCTCCAATGTGGACACCTTAATTCTACCCAGTCTCCTTTTTATTTTAATTCACTAATCAATCTAGCCATTGAAGTACCTCTCGTTTTTGCATCTCTAGATAATCTAGAAGTTTACTTTCCAATCTACTAAAACCTTGATATCTGCATTTTCTAATAGCCAAATATTGAAATACTGGACCTAAAGGATCACCGTTTCTATATGCTCCTATCTGGATAAAAGCTTCCATGAACAAGCGTAGCTCAAGCACTTCAATATTGTTAAGTTGTTTTTCATACTTACTTAATAGAACAGAGATTTCTTTATACCTCTTGAGTTCATGCAATTGTTGTGCGATTAATAAATCAGCTAAAACGTTTTCGATAAAGGTGGTTTTTCTGGTTTTTACTCTATTTGTTAATATGTCAATTCTTTTCTCAGAATTCTTTGATAGAAAATTACCAGTTCGTTTGCCTAGTAAAGCATATGAAATCAAGTGTTTAACGCAATTAATACTGAAATTATCAATTCTAAGTAATTCCTTCAATTTAGCAGGTTTAAGATCGGCATTAAGGATAAACTCACTCAGGAGCATAAAGTCACTGTACTCATTTTTACTCCCTTCAAATATCTTAAAAATTAATTCAGAAATTTCGTCTACATTAAAACTGCGTAAACGTGAATAGACATAAAATTTGTTTAAATTAAGTGTATGACAAATTTGTCTTCTTGTTCCAGTATCCAAATTTTTATCATAGAATTCTTCTTGAAGTAGATTTTCAACATCATCTATCATTTTCATTGTTTGTTCAAGTTTTCCTTGAAGAGCTTTTACTGTAACGATATGAGAATGCAAGACAAGATAATAAGCAAAGTATATGCTGTCTTTATAGATAGGTGTGAAAATATTATATGCCTTATCAAAGTAAATTTCAGCAGAATTTAGTTCTAGTTCTAGCATGTACCCCAGACCCACAGAGTAGTATACAATGGCTTTAATGTCTAATGGTAAGCTATCAAAGAACCTTTCATTTTTGAAGAATCTTCTGCTTGCTTGTAGAACTTTGCTACTCTTGTGTGCTCTTGAATAAATAATTACTAGCATAAATATTGTTTGAATATAAGACCTGTTAAAACCATTTTTAGAAAAATAATAGGAGCATTGTTCTAGAATATCAGCAGACTTTGCATCATGATCACTTAACCATTTTTCAATGGCAAAAGAGTAGTTACAGACATTATATTCATACTCATCAGAATTCAAAAAGTGTTTAGCATAATTCATAGATTTATTCAGTGCTTCAAGACTTTTTTCTCCCTCACCTCTTAATTTTTCAATAAACCATTCTTTATAATAAGCTAGTGCCAAGCCTCCAATATAATTGATCTTTTCTGAGATTATCTTCATTTGTTGAATTAAATCAGAAACGATTGGTAAATTGCCTCGGATATGTTCAATCTGTGATATCTTTATCTCATATAGTTTAACAAGAGATTTCTCATCATTGATCTGTTTACACTTTAGAATAGCTTTTTCTACAATGGACAGAAGATAAGAATCATTTCTGTTATTGGATGTAGTAATTCGAAGTTGATCTATGAAAATAGACATCTTATCTTCTGAATTAGCTTCTTCTAATGCCTTAACCTTATATCCCATAAATTAGATCACCAGCAAACTATTTCGAATTTTTATTTTATTTAAGTATCATTTTCCAGATTGCATTTTGATTGCAGTTTTGAGAAATAAAATAGAAAAGTAAAAGGAGATTTTATTCATTTAGGGAGTCCACAAAGGTGGTAAAAATGAATCGTCTCCGTATTTTCATTTATTGGTAAGACTTTTATCTTTTAGTATCTTTAGTTAAATGATAGTCTATGAAGAAGAACAATTCGCTTTGGCATCTAATTAAGGCTGGACCCAACCCTCCTGAAGAGATCTATGCTATTATTGAAAATCCTAAAAATAACAGAAACAAGTACGAACTAGGTAAGGATGGTGTCATATATCTAGATCGCGTCTTACACTCATCAGTTCACTTTCCTGGAGATTATGGACTGATTCCACAGACATATTATGAAGATGGGGATGCTTTAGATATACTAATCCTAATTTCAGAACCAACCTTTACAGGCTGTGTTCTTACTGCTAGACCAATAGGGATGTTGAAGATGAAAGATGAGAAAGGACATGATGACAAGATCTTAGCAGTAGCATCAACAGACCCTTTCTTTCAAAATGTCTATAATTTGGATGATGTTTACCCTCATACCTTGGATGAAATAGCTGAATTCTTTAAAACCTATAAAGGGCTAGAATACGGGAAAAACGTCGAGGTCGTAGGATGGGATTCTAAAGAAGAAGCTTTTAAAACCATTAGTCATTCGATGGAACTTTACAATGATTTATTCGAAAATGTCTAAGAAAACTCTTGTTATTGAAGTTAACTGCAGATTTTTTGTCATACTGACATATTTATAACACCTGGTTAGCGAAATGATTCATATAATTTAGTTATATTTCAGGTGACTAATTTAGATGAATTTCGAGAAGTGGATAAATGAGAAGGATTTAGAGAAAATTAAAGCTCTTAAGAATCCTAAAGTCGAAAAAGTAATTGATGAGTTTCTAACCTTATGCAAACCTGACAAGGCTGTAGTTATTGATGACTCATCAGAGGATGTTGCTTTTGTTCGCCAAATGGCAATTGATAATGAAGAAGAAATGAAATTAGCGATAGATGGTCATACAGTACATTTTGATGGATACTATGACCAAGCAAGGGATAAAGAAAATACTAGATTGCTGGTTCCTGCAGCAGAAAAGGAGAAGTATGGAACACATATCAACATGATAGATCGCGATGAGGGATTGGAAGAGATATTAGAGATTATGGATGGAGTAATGAAAGGAAAAACAGCAATAATCAGATTCTTTAGCTTGGGACCAACTAATTCACGATTCTCTCTTTGTGCTTTGCAAATAACTGATTCTGCTTATGTAGCACATTCAGAAGACCTCTTGTACAGACAAGGTTATGAACAATTTAAAAGATTAGAAGGTTCCGAGGATTTCTTCTATTTCATACATTCAGCAGGAGAACTAACAGACAAATACGTTACCAAGAATGTTGATAAAAGAAGAATATATATTGATTTAGTAGAGAATCGTGTTCTTAGTGTTAATAATCAATACGCTGGTAATAGTTTAGGGTTGAAAAAATTAGCTCTTCGTTTAGCGATTAATAAAGCAGTTCATGAAGATTGGTTGACAGAGCACATGTTCATTAGTGCAATATGGCCTTTAGATAAAAGCAGAAAGACATACTTCTTAGGTGCATACCCCAGTGCATGTGGAAAAACAAGCACCGCAATGGTTCCTGGAAATACTATCGTTGGAGATGATATTGCTTATCTTAGGATCCATGAAGGAGGAGAAGTAAGAGCAGTTAATATAGAAAGAGGAATTTTTGGAATTATTAAAGATGTTAGTCCCAAAAATGATCCCGTTATTTACAATAGTTTGAAAACTCCCAGAGAAACAATATTTTCAAATGTTCTAGTTTCTGAAGGTCACACATATTGGTTAGGAATGGGTAATCAAGTATCTATTCCAGATAAAGGTGTTAATTGGACTTCTTCAAAGCTAGGTGAATGGATTGCTGGAAAGTGTTGTGATGAAGAAGGCAAGGAGTTGAAATTTTCTCATCCAAACGCAAGATATACTCTCAGACTAGAAGAACTAGAAAACGTTGATGAAGCTCTACATGACCCACAAGGTGTAGAAGTGTCTGGAATTATCTATGGGGGAAGAGATAGTGATACATCTGTACCTGTATATGAATGCTTTAGCTGGAATCATGGTGTATACGTGGGAGCTTCTGTTGAATCAGAAACAACAGCAGCAACTTTAGGAAAAGCAGGTGTCAGGAAACATCAACCTATGGCTAACTTAGATTTCATAGTTGTACCTCTAGGGGAGTATCTTAACGCCCATTTCAATTTTGGTAGTAGAATAACACCAAGCAGACTTCCAAAAATATTCTCTACAAATTACTTCCTGAAAGATGAGAAAGGAAATTATTATGATGAAATCCTTGATAAGAAAATTTGGTTGCTTTGGGCTGAAGGGAGAGTTCATGGTGAGTACGAAGCAATAGAGACACCAATTGGACATATTCCAAAATACACTGACTTAGTTAAATTATTCAAAGAAGCTTTCAACATAGAATATGAAAAATCAAGATATGAAGAAGAATTTTCAATTAGAGTAATAAAGTTTCTAGAGAAGATTGAACGAATGGAGAATATATTCAAAGATGACAAGAATGTTCCTGATTTGTTCTTTGAAGAGTTGAACAAACAAAAGCAGAGATTGATCGAAGCTGAAAAAGCATACGGAACTGATATTATCTCACCATTCTTATTTGAAACATAAATCACGAAAACAGCAAGAGAAATATTTGTGGGGAATAAATAGTTAAGGATAGAGTAAATATTGATTGAATTGATTCTAAGTTACTCTGTAAGAAATGAAAAAGAGAAAAAGAAACTCAACAAATTTGCTCTTATCAATTGTATATTTGGAATACCCACAATTATATTCCTAAGTTTCTTAATAGCAAAAGGTTTGCTTGATAATTACCTGATTCTATCTTATAGTGCAATTGTAGCTCTGAGTTTAGGTATATTTTATTCTGTTTTCAAACTAATAAAAAAATAGTACAAGAAAAAGAATTTTTTTAGAAAATTAAGTTTCTAGATAAGTGAAAAACATTTAATAAGTCATTACTGCTTACAAGAATAACTGAATTTTCGAAAAATAAGCCTTACGCCGACAAAAAACGTGAAATTTGATTCTGTAAGCTCTCATTCTCGACATACTTAGTTACTCTAGATTATTGTCGGTACTTAATTGAAAGTATAATTTTATCACAAATTGTTAGCTTAATAATATTGATTTAGATTAGATAAACAATACTTCGAAAAAACAAGATAGATACAATATGAAAATCCATCTAGAAAAAAACTGATCTCATGCAAATGTAGAAGTAAGAAATTAGTTTTTCATCGCTAACCAAAAAAAGAATCAACAAAAGGATTTTCTTAAAACATTTGTAACTTAAGAGTACAGCATAATTTAGAAAGCACTGATTCAAATGTATATAAAATTAGTTGATATCTTGCCAAAATAATTAATCAAGTATACCTGTCATTGAGTAAAGTAAAGATTTTTGTACATTTGTTAGTAAACAACTTTGATTTCTCATGCAAAAAATATATCAGGAGAAAATATAGCAGCTACCAAGAAAGAATGGAGTAGGTTTTTTTGTTAAATCCTCACATCACCAATTCATTAACAATTACCTCATCTAAATATTGAATATTTCTACTTATTTCAAAATTCTACTAGATTTATAATTAAAAAATAGAACGCTATAAAAATGTATTAAATAGCATCTAAATCAGAAAATAGCAAATTTTAAAATACGAATATAATACAATAATAATTCTTCAATTATACGTTGAATTTTTAGAAAATCTTTTATCTCAACTGAATTTTAATATCACAATGTTAGAAGAAATAAGAAGTCTACTTCAGAAAATAGATCAAATAGCTGATTCTGAATCAAGAAGATTGAACGATGAAATAGAAGAGCTAAAAGAAAAGTTACAAGAGATACAAGATTCAGAAACTAATCTCAGTTCAATCCGGAGTCAAGTTAAGGAGATAACAGAAGAAAATGAAGAACTAAAAAAGGAAGGAAATAGTTCAAAGGAGAAAATAAAAGAATTGCTACCACTTCAGAAGAAATGTGAAGAGTTGGATAAGCAAGTAAGTAGATTATTATTGAAACAGGAGGGGTATATATTTACAATAAAAGTTATATCAAATTGGATTCCAAGTCAAAAAGAAAATATAGATGTATTAGTTGCTCTAGCATCATCACCTGATCATGAGTCAACCTTTGAATCGCTTCAAGAAAACACAACTATACCAGCAGTCACACTGAAAAATAGGATAATACCAATTTTAGAAGATAACTCACTCGTAAAAGTGAAAAAAAACAAAATAAAGCTAACAATATCAGAAATAAAATGAAGATTAAGAAAAAGAGAAAGAACTTACACAAAATTAAATAAGACTAAAAACAAAACTATTCTTACATGAAGAAATTATGTAAATCCAAGAAAGGAGTAGCTAATATTATCTCTACCTTGGTTATTTTCACAGTTATGGTAAGTGCGTTAGGGTTAGCTTTTGCGCAGATTGTACCATCTCTAGAAAGATTTCAAACCGAAAGTGATCTTACTGCAGCAGTAAATACTTTTTTGTCTTTCGATTCAGAAATCAAAAAACTAACTACCGCACCTGAAGATTCATCAAATGTTGTACGATATAATTTAGAGAGTGGAACACTTGATATATCTAGAGAACGTGAAATATTTTTATTATTAAAAACTGGAGGAAACAATCTACTTAATCATTCGGTTTACACGGGGGAGGTTACTTACAAACTTGAGGGGAATTTTAAGGGATCAGGAGGAGCAATATATGATTTTGGAAGTCCTCTTCTAATGGTCTATTCTGCTAATAGAACCACACAAATGACAAATATAATACATCAATCCTTTAATGGCTATAAACTACTAAAATTATACTATAGTCTATTTGTTAATGTGGAAATAACAACTGCCAATGAATTAGAAGTTAATTTTATTATAATACATCTAAATACTACTAGAACTGAAGGAGGACAAGGTGAATACTTCCCTATAATTAATGATGCTACAATGGTTAAAATTTCCAAAATAAACCAATATGTTGAAACTTTTGATCTTGGAACTCAAGAAGATGATTTGAGTATAATAGCTAGTACTTTAGGATTCTCACAATTGATTGAATATCCAATAGCACCAGCAGTATTTGACTTAACCTTAAATCTTATACATATAGAAATCGATTTTAGTACAGTATAAGTGAGAATTTCTATTCTTTTTGTTTTTCTTTGATGAAGCTAAAGGTAGAATTTATATTTAATCCAGATAATGTAATGTTTAGCGAAGTTTTCTCGTGTGGGATTTGACTTATGGTATATTACCTTGAATGATATTCTCATCTCGAAACTTCGCTACTATGTTTTTTAATGAATAAATTCATAAATGCACAAATATCAATCCTTAATGGTTGAAAACTATGGACCAGATAATTAAGTTAAAAGAAGTCACAAAAAAATTTCAGCTTTTCTGGGAAGAAATAGTTATTTTTGATAAAATAAACCTAGAAATTGAAAGAAATGAATTAGTATTATTTTATGGTCCTAGTGGAAGTGGTAAAACAACACTACTTAATTTAATTACAGGATTATTATTACCAGATGAAGGCGAAATACAAGTAGCAGGATTGTATCTAGATCTTATTCCTGAAAAAGATAAAGCTGATTTTAGGTCTAATTATCTTGGTATTGTATTTCAGGAAAATAACCTTGTTTCGACATTAACCGTTACAGAAAATATTGTTTTATTTCAGGAATTATGTGAGTATGAAAGTGAAGATAAGCAAGAAAGAATAGATGAATTGCTTACAAAACTGGGGATTGATCATAGAAAAGATAGCTTTCCTGCTCAATTAAGTGGGGGAGAAAAGAAAAGAATAGCAATAGCAAGAGCTTTATCCACCAATCCTTATGTGTTAATACTAGATGAACCTACAGGAAATTTAGATAGAGAATCAGCAGATGATTTATGTAATCTAGTAGAAGAACTATTTTTGACAACAGATATTACAATAATTGTAGCTTCGCATGACCAAAAAATGAAAGATATTGCTACAAAAATTTACAAAGTAGGATCAAAAAATGTTCAACTAGAAGAAGAGTATCTAGAAAGAAGAAAGAAGGAAGATATAGAATATCGCCCAATTTCTACATTGGAGAGAGAAGAAGACTATTTTTTTGATGACGAGTTATTAATAGAAGAAGACTAGGAGAGAAATGTAAATGATAGGTCAAGTTAGATTCGCTTGGATAAATTTCAAGAGGTCTATTTTGACTTCGGTTTTTTCATCTGTTGGACTAATTGTAACCTATTCAGCAATTGTTTTTAGTATAGCAATGTATTCAATAGTAGATCCCTATCTTTACTGGTCTATTTCAAATACATATTATAAATCATATTCGTGGATGGGAATTGTCTTCGTTATTGTTAGTATAATAATAGGTGGAGTTGTTACAACAAGATCTATTGATTTGAAATTTCAGAACCAGAAAGACGACATTGCTATAATGAAAAACGTGGGAGGAAAAAACAAATGGATATACAGTTATTTCATTTTCAACCAAATCATCACTTCAATAATAATGCTCATACTTGGAGTTATTCTAGCTTTAATTATATTAGCTATAGTATTTTTCTCAGCAAATTTTGGTTTTCTACTTGAAAATGTCAAATTTATTCCAGTGCTAGGTGCTAATATTGGAATACTGCTAATTGCATATCTAAAATCACATTATACCATTCTTAAATTTATTAGCGAAAAAAATTTTGAAGTTTCATCAGGAAAATTAAGTAATTATAAAAGTATATTTGAATTCAATGGAATAATTTCAAAACTAAAAACAACATCAAAACTAGCAACAAAGAATTACATAAGATCAGGAAAGATTATTGCAAGCTTATTATTTAGCTTCTTTCTAGCCTTTTCGATAATATCTTTTGCATTGGGACCAGTGTCAATAAATGAAACCTATGTTCATCAAATGAATAATAGATTTAATGATGCAACGTATGTCATTGGTCAGGATAATATGATAGACTATTATGGTGTGAACCTTGGTGCACAGCCATATAGTAACTCGTCTTTTACAGGAAATTCGACAGGAGATATAGAGTTTTTTAATAGTTTGGCTATAAATAGTAGTTTAATTGATGATCTTCAAAATAACGGAATAGAATTTCAGGAATATATAATTACGAAACTTCTAGTAAGAGAAATAACTGGTTTATGGGTAGATGATTCAGGATACCCTGTGTCAATTGGAGACAACAGAACCTTCTATGCTACAGTAATTGGTTGTAAAGTGTTCCCAATCTATGAAAATATAATAATTTGGGGAGAAGAGCCAAATAATGGAGAAGTTATAATAGGTGAATCCTTGGATACTGCTATGTTTGAAGAAAGTAGTGTTCAAAAAATTAAGATAACAGAAGAATCAAATAACTACGATATTAGTGGAGTGATCAGAGATACATTCTGTGCAGGTTTCTCAGTTTATATTTCATTCAACCAACTTAAATCTTAAATATCAGCTACAGGTAGTAATTTAATAACGTTAGGAGAATTAAACTC
>CAZJUB010000066.1:0-14874 GCA_964549075.1 uncultured archaeon
ATTTCTCAATAATATTATTCAATAAACTCTAATAAATATTTTTTAGAAATTCTTCTTTGTCACTGAATAATTCTTTTAAGCATTTCTCATATTTATAGATATATGAGTGAAACTGTTAAACCTCCTATAGCTAAAAAAGAGCCGAAAATAACTAAGATACATGGTCTAGAATTAGAAGACGACTATTATTGGTTGAGATTTAAAGAAAATCAAGATGTAATTGATTATTTAACAGATGAAAATAAGTATACTGAATTTAAAACTAAACATCTAAAAGCTTTCACAGATGAAATATTTACTGAAATGAAGAATAGAATAAAAGAAGATGATGAAAGTGTTCCGTATAAGTATAAGGATTATTTTTATTATAATAGAGATATTAAAGGAAAGGAATACAAAATATACTGTCGAAAATATCAAAATTTAGACGCTGAAGAGGAGATTCTCTTAGATTTAAATGAATTAGCAA
This sequence comes from uncultured archaeon, assembly GCA_964549075.1. Lineage (GTDB taxonomy): Archaea > Asgardarchaeota > Heimdallarchaeia > Heimdallarchaeales > Heimdallarchaeaceae > UBA460. Next base: position 470 of record CAZJUB010000066.1, read on the forward strand.
AAGGTTATGATTACTATAAGCTTCGCACTTTCAAAGTAAGTCCAAATCAGCAACAATTAGCATATTCAGTTGACACAACAGGATACGAGAAATTTGTTTTATATATCAAAGATTTGGAAACAGGTGAATCTTATGCTCCTGGTATTGAGAATATTGGGTGGAATTTTGAATGGGCTGATGATACTGTGATTATCTACAATATTCGAGATGAAGCGCAAAGACCATACATGCTCAAACGTCATATTATCGGAAACGAAGTCGAACGAGATGAGATAATTTTTGAAGAAAAAGATATAGAAAGAAGAATATCAGTTTGGAAGGAGAAAGATTATAGTTACCTGTATATGCTATCAGAATCAACTTTGAGTTCAGAGATTCACTATCTTAATCTAAATACTCCTTTAGGAGAATTCAAGATTTTTTATCCTCGTGAGGAAAAACATGAATATATGATCTCTCACAAAGATGAATATTTCTACATTGTTACAAATTCAGATGGAGCTACTAATTTCAAATTAATGCAAACTCCAGTAGAAAATACATCTAAAGAAAATTGGGTTGAGTTATTGCCTTATAATGAGGATATAAGGTATGAATATACTGAGTCTTTCAAGGATTTTCTTGTTATTTATAAACGAGAAGAAGGACTCCCAAAGATAGATATCTATTTCGGAGAAAATGACAATAGAAACCACACATTAGAATTGCCAGAAACTGTCTATAGCGTCTGGAGCGATGAAAACCATGAATACTCTTCCGAATATTTAAGGATTAAATATACTTCTTTAATTACTCCTCTATCAACCTATGATTATTATGTTGATAAAAGAGAATTAGATCTGAAGAAACAAGAGGAAATCAAGAATTATAAAAAGGAAGATTTCTTGACAGAGAGAAGATTCATCACATCACGAGATGGAACAAGAGTACCTATCTCACTTGTCTATAAGAAAGATATCAAATTTCCAGCACCAGTGTATCTCTATGGTTATGGTTCTTATGGTATAAATATGGATCCTAATTTCTCACCAATGATACTAAGTCTGACTAGTCGTGGTGTCGTATATGTGATTGCCCATATTCGAGGTGGGGGAGAGCTTGGGAGAAAATGGTATGAAGATGGAAAGATGCTTAAAAAGAAGAATACTTTCTATGATTTTATCGACTGTGGTGAATATCTGATAGAAGAAAATGTGACTACAAGAAATTCTCTTGTAATTGCTGGAGGAAGTGCAGGTGGTCTTCTTGTAGGTGCAGTTGTTACTATACGTCCGGATTTCTGTCACTATGCTGTAGCACGAGTTCCATTTGTAGACGTGATTAACACTATGTTAGATGAAAGCATCCCTCTTACTGCTCAAGAATGGAAAGAATGGGGAAATCCAAATATCAAAGAGCAATTTGATTATATGATTTCATACTCTCCTTACGATAATATACAAGCTACCAATTACCCTCATATGCTTGTAACTTCTGGATTAAATGATCCACGTGTTGCTTTTTGGGAACCTGCAAAATTTGTAGCAAAACTTAGAACTCTTAAGACTGATAACAACGAGTTGTTGTTGAAAACTAATATGGGTGCTGGTCACCATGGCGCTTCTGGAAGATATGCTCACATGAAAGAAACAGCCTTTATCTATGCAACTGTCTTAGATAAAGTGGGATTAGTACCCAAATAGTTTTTTTGAATAATAAAAACATATAATATCTTGAAATTAAATGATGTTTGAAATGAATTTCTCGAAACTTGTATCTAAAAGGAGAGCTTATCGAAAGCTCAAACCATTTGATGTAGAACCATCTATCATAAAAGAACTAGTAGATATAGCTAAATTAGCTCCTTCTTGTGATAATAAACAACCTTGGAGATTTGTATTTATCTATGATAAAGAGCAATTAAAAGAGATGAATAAGGCTTTTTATGAACAAAACAGATGGGTTAAAAACTCTTCATTATTAGTTGGAGTATTTTCTAAACCTGATTATGATTGTCGAGTTGAGAATCGTGATTATTATCTGTTTGATACTGGTATTGCAGTGTCATACATGATGTTACGTGCTACAGAGATGGGATTGGTTGCTCATCCGACTTCTTATTTCGATGAAACTAAAGCTAAAAAAATATTGAAGATACCTGAAGATATGAAACTGATAACAATTTTAGTTATGGGGAAACATGCTGAATCAGGAGAAATAAAATTGACTCCTGATCAAGAACAGGATGAATTAGGAAGACCTAAGCGTTTTAGTATCCAATATCTTAGTTACTTAAACAATTATTTAGAAGAATATGAGGAAAATAAAGAAAGATATAATCAGTTTTTATCAAAATAACTCCTTTTTCTTCTCTTTTTTTCAGTTCCAAAAAAATTTAGAAAAGTATTGGAACTTCTATTATTGAATTATTATCCTCTTGGTCAAGAACGACTGGTTCAATGCCAGTTAATGTAAGAAATTTTGTCATGTCTTTAATTATTTCATCTCTCTCTTTTTCTGAAGCAAGACAATTCAGTGCTTTAAAACGTATTATTTCTAAATCCATGGGTATAAGGTTGTTTTGTATATAGAATTCAATTGGTTTCTCGTAAAAGTAGGGTATTATTATTTTGACAAATTGTTTATTTGTCATGTTTCTAATTAGTCAAATTCATATAAAACTTTTCGTAATAAATTGATTTTGAGAGAAAACTAATTTCGGTTCTAATTACTCCATAAAATAGTTTGTGGTTGTATAACTCTCCTTAATTCCAACTTTACCGTCTTTGTATTGTGTTGCAAATTGACCACAGTTTGTACCTATCTCGTTCTCTTCCCAAGCACCAATACTAATAGCTGCATCAAAACCTAGTTTTCGAAATTCTTCTACTAGTGGGAAGTATTCAGTATTTTCTTTAGTAATTCCGCTTTGAAGTTTGTTGTTTACTGCTTTACTTGTAGGATTAACCGGTGTAAGTTTAATCCAATATTTAGTTGGATCAAAGAGTTTTTGAATAATCTGAGGATCGATTTTTGAATCTTCTGCAACTGCAAAATTAAGAGTGATTCTTCTATCACCATCTTTAAACCATCTTTCTCCAAATTCAGCTATCTTTTTCAAAGACCACATGTTTTTGGTCATCCATTTTTGTCTCTCTTCTTCATCTGTAGAATGGATGGAGAATTGTAGCTGAAAATTGCCATTAGGATAAAGTTCATCTTTTATTAATATTAGTTCATCAAGGAATTTTTCTCCACCTTTAGGAGCTATTGTACTTATACAAGGCATTAATCCCATAGCTTCATATTTCAATGGAAGAATTTTCAGAACTTCTAGAACTTTCTCATTGAGTGTAGGTTCTCCCATACGAGCAAATTGAATTTTAAATTTATTGACTGGTATCTTTCCGTCTGGAAAACGGTTCTTAATCATAAAATCAATTTCTTTCAACATACCTTCAGCTGAAATGTTTCCGTGATAGTATTCTCCAGCATCGCACATTAAACAGCCAACAGGACAACCATACATGGTTGAAATGATTAAAACCCATTTTTTTTCTCGGGGAATAGGTGGTTGTAAACTTTCGACAAACTCAATAATTTTGCCATCATGTTTAGCAATATAAAGGATAGCTAAATCTTCTCTACCATATTTACCAATCAATTCCATTAGTAATTCACTTTACAAAATTTAGATACATTATTAAGAATTATTATGAGTGATAGTCTCTGTTTACCATATCTCTCTTGTGATTCCGTAATTACCTTCTTCTTCTGTAGTTTTTTTTACTATTTTCATTGCAGCGTTCATTCCGTCCCCAATAGCAATTGATGTTTGTCTAAAGTTATCCTTCTTAACATCCCCAATATAGTACAGATTAGGAATTTCTTCATCTTTTTCATAAGCTTCTAGAAGCTCAGGACTTAACATAGAAATATTTGGCTCTCTTCCTATAGCAACAAGAATTAAGTCAGCAATTAATGGAATTATGTTCTCTTCTCTTTTAGAGGATAGAATGACTCTCTTGCTTTCAAATTTAATTTTTTCAGGAATGAGATTAGTTAGAATGCTGATATTAGTTTGCCTTGCTACTCTCTCTTGTAATATTGGGATGCTTCTTGCTTTTCTTGATCTTTGAACTATTGATATATGATTCGCTGAATCTTTTAGATTCATTGCATAGTCATAAGCAACATCGCCACTTCCAACAATTATGATAGTTTTATCTTTAACATTATTTCTAGCTTCATAATTCTCATAATAAAGAAGTTTCTTTTGATAAGCTTCATCTTCATATGGAATATCCATCTTTATGGGGATTGAACCTGTAGCAATTATTAAATGATTACAAACTATTTTATCTTTAGAAGTTCTAATAATAAATCTCTCTCTGAATAATTTAATCTCTTCGACAATTCCTTTAATCATAGGAATTTTAAAATTAGTAAATTGCTGTTTTAAGATTTTTACAAACTCTTCTCCGCTGATGCCTTTTGGAAAACCTACTAGATTTTCTATTAGGTTCGCATTCTTGATTTTTCCCCCAATTTCATCAGAGATCAGCTTGATATCTATCCCATTTCGCATTAATTGGATTGCTGCTGTCAAACCTGCAGGTCCTCCTCCTACTATAGCTACATCAGCGTAAATTTCATCAGCCATTCAAAATCGCCTCAGTTGCAACACATCTACCAAATCCGTGTGATATTGATTTAAGTGTACCTAAGTGTAGCTCTTCAGTATAGGTAGCATTTGCATCCACAATGAATAATACTTCAAAATCCTTCATAAAGGCATCTCTTGCTGTTGTTTCACAACAAATGTGAGACATAATTCCAGTTACTATAAGCTGTTTTACCCCTTTCTCTCTCAGTGTTTTTTCTAAATCGGTTTTCTCAAAAGCACTATATCTAGTTTTAATGAATATCTCTCCAAGTTTTGTGTCAAATTCTGGAATGATTTCAGATCCCTCACTACCTTCTGTTACTGAATCCCTCCACCATTTGGTCATCATTTCTTCAGGTTTTTGAGTATCGATGTGTTGAGTAAAAATAATTGGTCTATTATTAGTATCAAAGAAATCTAGTAATTTCTGTATGTTAGGTATAATCTTTACAGCTGTTGGTATGAATGCATGATTTTCTTTATCTAAGAAAAATTTTTGCATGTCAAGTACTAATAGAGCTGCTTTGGAAAGATCAAATTCAAAAGCAATGTATTTTTTCATTCTCTTACATTCTTGTATCCACGATTCTATCTTTTGTTTCTGATTTTCAGCTGTTAGATATAGTTCTTTTTGCATCAGAACAGTCTTGTAATTACACCTTAATATTTCTATTTCTCTATTTGTAGGCTAGAATACTTTCATTGTCTTCTGTTCTTTCTGTATAAAAACCACAATCTGTCAATCTTCTCTCAATCCCACTTATGAAATCTTTCCCTCTGTATTTTGCACCAGGTTTTCCTATATAGTGTAGCATTCTTCCTCCATCTCTTAAAACTCTATATAATTCTCGGTAGAATTTCGCAGAATAAAGCTCTCCTGCTAAAGAAAATCTAGGTGGATCATGGAGTATAACACTAAAAGAGCTATCTTCAAAGGTTGTTATCACTTCACTCGCATCATCATTAAGTAGAGTTATCCTGTTTTCTTCTATCCCTTTGAATAAATCTTGGGAATATGGATTATATTCAGCTATTTCTATTACATTTTGATCTTTTTCTATCGTAATAACTCTGGCTTTTTTCCTATATGATTCGATAGCAGTATATCCTAATCCTGTACAAATGTCTAGAACATCTTCACCTTCAGCTACAGAAACTAAGTTTATTTTCTTACGAGCATCTTCTAAAGGTGTAAGGTATTTTGTTCTGTGCATCCTTATTCCATCAATTTCAAGAGTTGGTGCAGTGTTCTCTATTGGCTCTAATTTGTAGTAACTTTTATCAAAGAAAGCAATTATCCTTGGAGGATCCTCTACAATAAAAACTGCAGGATTCTTAGCTATTTTCTTAATAACCTCAGGTTCATAACTAATCTCACCAATGATTATTTTCCCTCCTCTAAACCTTACTTCTTCTTGAGTAAATCGTAAGTCAAAAAAAGCTATAATAGAATCTCTTCCTTCTTCATAAGCTTCTAATATTTTTCTAGCTTCGAAGGAATCGATAAGCATCTCTGATCAAGCTAGTCTCTGAACAAATATCCTTTTAAGTTTCACCTTCTACATAACAAAACAAGGGAAAAAGATGGTATCCAAGAAACACGAAGCTATCGTATTCTATTTGTTACTAACTTCAATATTAGCTCTAGTAGCAGTTAGTATCTCTTTCAAATATTATTTCCCTGATGAAACGTTTCTCTTCGAAGACAGTGGTACGATAGTAGCTACAGAAACCATTATTTATAATGGAACACTTTTTGATGTCCCACAACATATCTATAAGATTACTCTGTCTAATTGTACTGCATTAAGTGATCCACTTCTTGCAGCAAATCTTAGAGTAATTATAAATGAAAACTATACTAGAACTTTGAATGGTCCTGAAGATTATATGGTTTATAACGAAGTTTTTGATGGTAAAATTACAGAGTTAGTTTTAACTGATGCTGGATTATCAGTTAGCTTTAATATTGCATTTAGTGCCTTGAGAGATAGAAATCCTATTTACATCTCATTATCAATTGTAAGTTGTGTTTTAGCTTTATATTATTTCTATGTAACTGTTAATTTAAGAAAAGCAGAAAATAAAAAGGCATTTGAAGAGGTTAAAGATAAACAAGAATCTAAGTAATAGACTTTTCTTTTATTCAACACTTTTTGTCTCTAATACTTTCTTAGCACTTATTATCAGATTTTGTTTGTTTATTTTTTCTGCAAGCTTTATTCCTCTTTCCAAGTAGGGTACTGCTTTGGGATATTGATCTAGTTTTATGAAAGTTCTACCAATTGATATAGATCCCATCGCTTGTGCAACTTTAATTCCAAGACCTAATGCAGCATCATATCCTGATTTATAAAATTCTAGGGCTCTTTGATATTCTTTCTTCTGCATATACAAATCTCCAAGACTAAGGATCGAAAACGGAACACCAATCTTGAATCTTAACTCATCTCTCAGTCTCAACGACTCAGCAAGATATTTCTCAGCTTCTTCAAACTTTTCATTTCTAAGCTCTAATAAACCTAGATGTCTTGCTGCAAAGGATAATTCGATGGGATTACCTGTGTTTTTGGCTAAATGATATGCATTACTATACCATTTTCTTGCATCCTCAAACTGCTTATCTCTCTCAAAAAACAGACCACGATAGAAATATGCCATACTTAGATATTTTGGATTTCTAAGTACTTCCAGTATTTCAACAGCTTTAATGATATAGTCTAATGCTACATTCAGATTAGCTATTTTTTCTTCTGGACTTGTAGCAGCTCTATAATCCCAAACTATTGCATATTGGATAAATAATCTTGCACTTTCTAACGATTGATCATCATGAATCAGATTTTCGCAAATTTGCAATTTCTCTGCAGCTAAATCAAAGCTTACGTCTTCCATAAAAACTGCAACGACAAGTATCTCACAATATAGGAGATAGAATTGTTCTTTGAGATACTCTTCAAACCCTTCCTCATGAACAACGAGTTCACCTTTTTCCAATAATTCGATAGCTTTGTTCAAATCACCATTATAATAAACTTCTTGGACCTTTGCTAGAAATGATGAGATATCCTGAATCTGTTGCTCTTTCATCACTGTTAACATCAACATTATCATTGATATACTTTTTTAAGATTAGATAATTATCTATATCAAATATCTAGAAAATAGTTCATTATCCAACAATTTTTTTTCTTTTTAAAACTAATTGAACAATAGATGTTACAATAATCGGTAATATTAGAATAACTGAAAAGCCAATTGCGAATATTGGTGGTTCTGTATAAATTGTAGGTTCAGCTAGAGGGTATGGGTCTGTAACATTTGTCCAGCTCAAGATAGAATAAGGTTCTGAACCAGACCAATCCGAATAATAGTTTCCTTCTTTTGTTGATTCTTCAAACCAAGTATTATTGATTCCAAAGTCCATAGCTTGAGGAGATCCGTCCAATTGGTTATCGATAAAATTATTGTGATGAATGATATTGTAATCAGAAAAATCTAATCTTAATCCGGGATAACCGGTATAATCATAGTGATTGTTGTTTATTATGTTATTGTATTTTATTTTACACTCATCTGAATATATTAGATAAATCCCCCCAAATTGATTTTCTCTACAAGTGTTGTTTACTAAGGAAGTACGATTTGATTCTATAATCCAAATTCCACAAAAGCTGTTGTTCTCTATTAAATTAGATTTTATCAAAATATCCTCACTATCTTGAAGGTCTATGCCTTTTATCCAGTTTATACAAATTGTGTTAATAACATCTATATTTTTACTCGATACTATCCTAATTGCATATCTGTTTATGTAATTGTATGATATAAGCTTCAGATTGGAGATAGTTACTTTTTCACAATTAAACAAAGCAATCCCACAAAACTCCGCTGTATTAAGCTGGTTTCTAATTTTTATCTTATAACCATTAATTATGATGATTTGACCATATATTGGTTCATCAAAATTAAACCGTTTTAGATTGAGAAAGAATCCTAATTTGTAATTATTTACAAAATTTCCACATACTACACTATCAATATAATTTTCATAATAATCGTCAGCGATTTCTAAACCTGAACCAAATAGATGATTATATGAAATTTTTATTTCGGGGGATTGATGGACAGATAAAGAATCCCTTTCAGATGTAGAAGTATTATTTAGTACTGAAACTGAGATTGAGTTGCCTATTGCAATTCCAGAGCAGTCATTTTCAGAATACGCATAATTCTGGTCAATTATAGCAAAATTCGAATAAGAACACATTATCCCTGCAAGTTCATTATTTATACAAGTGTTGTTTCTTATAATAGAGTTGTGGGAGTAATAAATTTCAATACCGTTTGAATAGCTGTTCTCTATTAAAATATTATCTGCAATTTGACAGTTCAAGGAATGTTCAACTATAATTCCTCCCTGAAGATTATGTTTGCAGATATTATTAGTGATTGTAGAATAATTACATCCTTCTTTCAGTAGTATTCCATTAAAATGATTTCTAGAACAAGTGTTGCTGGTTATAGATAGCTCCTTAGAGTATTTACCCCAAATGCCAATATGGTTGGTGTTTGAACAAATATTATTCTCTACAACACATGTTCCCGCAGAAACATTAAACAGATAAATACCAAAGCCACTAGAGCATAGAAGACAATTTCTTATTACAAAATATCTGGTTGTGTTAACAACGTTAATCGCTCTAGCATCATTAGTGGTTATGTTATAATTTTCAATTATAAATGGATCATAATGGGTTCCAATCCCACTTGAACTAAAATTCCCAAAATCATTATCTGTCAGAATTTGTATAGAGGAATGAGAGATGTAATTGATGTTGTACTCTTTTTGTTTAATACTTAATACATAATTGCTGCTATAATTTCCTCTATGTTCTTGTTTAAGTGATGGAACATTGCTTGCTACTTCTTGATAATGATAAATAGGAATAATTAGAAATAACATTAATAGCAGCAACCTTATCTTCAATTTTATCATAATTGTTAGATCTTTAAAACTCATATAGTTTTTCATTATAATGTAAGAATAAAAACTGAATGAAAAACAGACATCCTTGCTGTTTAGAGGACCTTATAGGAAGGGAGTGCTTGCCTTACACCTCTCTCTATTTATTTGATTTACTTTTTTTCTTGTGCGGTTTTCTTCAGTTTAAAAGAAAAACTTGAGCAAACAAACATTTATTATAGTAAAAAATACAACTATCCAATGGTCAGAAGAAAGTGGTAGAATGATACACAAATTAACTAAAAACGAATACAATCATTTTCTTAAAAACTCTAATCAACAAATTAAAGAGTTATTCGAGTTTTTTGATGAACATAAAAATATTGATGTTTTAACCTCTTTAATTTTCAAGTCAGAAAGTTTTGAAGAACTTAAGAAAGAATTTCCAAATTATGAGGAAAGATCTTTAGCCGAATTTATCATTCATGCAAGGAAAGTTGGATTACTCGAATTATTGGATAATGATAAATATAGGATGACAGATTCTGGAAAGAATTATCTCCATGGAATTGTTCACTTGATAATCGATTCCCATATCAATCATGGAATACCAGACGATAAAATGAAAAAGATTATCTATGATTATATCGGAAAAGATGAAGTGAAAAAACGTAAAGAACAAAAAGAAGTAGAACATGCGAAGGAAGTAGAATTAGGTTTATTTCCAGTCTAAGGTTTTTTTCTACTATTTTCTCTCTCTATCTTTTAATCTTCAATTCTTTTTTAATAGTAGATTCTAATGAAGTATATTTATTGGTTGTTTGATTGTGTTCTCTTCATTTAGTAAGAATTTTATATTTCTGTAGAATTCATCTTGTATCTGGAAGTGTTCATGTGAGTGTCATAAATTACTTCAACCAAAATCCACCTGGTGATATTCCTCTTGTCTTTGCTCCAGGAATAATTTCTACTGAACATTATGAATTTGCTGGATCTTTTACTCCTGATGGAAAAGAATTCTTCTTTACTCGTCGACCAACCTTCGAAGGTTCTGATAATCGTATTTATCATTGTACAGTTCAAGATGGTAAGTGGACTGAACCTAAACTTGCTCCTTTTGCATTAGATGTTTTTGAAATGTTACCTTATGTTACACCTAAAGGTGATAAACTGTTCTTTAGTTCTTATAGATTAAAGCCTGAAGAAGCAATAAGAGATGGAGAAATCTGGTACTCAGAGAAGATTAAACAAGGGTGGACTGAAGCTAGGTATTTTGATGCTTCTTTAAACAGGAAGTTCACAATGTATATTACATCAATGTCCACTGGAACCCTTTACTTTACTGCAAAAATCGGAGATAAACGAGGTATTTTCAAGTCTCAATTTGTAGATGGACAATATCAAGAACCAGAATATCTTCCTTCTGAAATAAACTCAATCGGTGCAGCTCATCCTTTCATAGCTCCTGACGAGAGTTTTCTTATTGTTGATTCACAACAAAAAGGGATAGGAAAACCTGAGTTGTTTATTAGTTTCAAGAATAAAGATGGGAATTGGACTGAGATGGTAAATATGGGCAATGAGATAAACGCTACTAGTACTGAATATGGAGCAAGTTTATCTCCATGTGGTAACTATTTGTTCTTCCATAGAAGGATTCAAAATAAAGGTGACATCTATTGGGTTTCAGCTGACATAATCAAAACTTTATGTTAGTATGTTGTGTTAAAATCAACTATAACTTTAAAATCCACTTGAATTTTATATTTTTGATTAGAGATGCCTATACAGTTTGCAACTAAAGTGAAAGGATCCTTACCCCCTACAAATCTTCTCCCTCTTTTAGTTGCATACATGCTTGATTCTATAGCCATATCAAGTTATTGGATTTTTTTCAGCGTATGGTTAAACGAAGAAATAATAACTCCTGAAGCAGGTTACCAATTTCCCTATCTTATGTTAACTGTTGTGATTTCAGTTCCAGCTTTTGTTTCGATATTGGGGAGTTCATTCTTTAGTAGTTTTTCAGATAAGACAGGTAAACGTAAAGAAATCATGTTTCTCGCTCGAATTCTTTTAATGGCCCAATGTATTCTATTAATATTCTTTAATGACACAAGTATTCAGATTTTACTTATACTCGCAGTCTTTAGCGTTCACAACGTTTTTTACATTATGCATAACGCTTTAATTACTATTATCTGTCATCCAGATAAAAGAGGGGAAGTTTCCAGTTTTCAAATGCTTTTTGCAAGTTTAGGTTGGATGATTGGAAGTAGTGTATCAGGTTTGATTTACAAAAATTTGGGAATGATTGGAGGTTTATCAATTGGAGCTGGTTTTGCTCTTTTAACAGGAATAACTGTTCTGTTTTCGCCTACTAAACCTGATATTACTGAAGACACAATAGTGGAAGCTGATCAACCTATTGTAACTCCAACTAATGCAGTGAGTCAAATTAAACCTCCATATCCTAAAATACCAGCTACTGAAATGACAATAAAATCTAAGAATTATTGGCAAATATTAACCCAAAAAAACATTCTAATCTTTCTTGTTATGCTCGCAATAATCGATTTTGGCACTGGACCTTTCAATGCTATGGCTTCAGTTTATTTGAGTAAAGTCGGGTTAACGGATGATTTTATTGGAATTTCAAATATGATAGCTACGTTTCTGGGGATGATTTTCCAGCTTTTCATTGGCAAATTGTTAGATAGAAAAGGAAGAAGACCGGTATTTCTTGCAGCAATGATTGGTTACCCAATAATATACTTGTTAATCTATCTGCTATCTGGATCTTGGATTGCAGTTTTCATAATCTACTCATATCCACTGTATGCTCTTAGAAATCCTTCAGCTAATGCGATTATGTCTGATTTAACTGATGAAAAGGAACGTTCTAGAGGGATGAGTTTACTTTCATTTGAGCAATCAATTTTCCTTAATACAGGCTCGTTTTTAGGTGCCTTTATAGCTGATATCTCTACAAAAGGGATCTTAATCTTGCCAGTATTTCCTTTGGCTTTCGGTATAATAACAGTTATTTTAGCGTTTTTCTTTATGAAGGAAACTAATAGAAAACTCCTGAAAGGGATGATTCCTGGACTAACACAAAAAGAATAGACGATATTTTTTCATTTTATCTCTTTTACTTCAATATATGCATTCTTTAGAAAATCAAATTTGCAATAGTTTAATATTGGCCAATTCATAATTAGAATGGTGAACTTATGTTCGATAAACTTGATGATGAAGATTTTAGATATCTTTTAGTTAATTCAAGAGAGGCTATCTCATATATTCTTGATGTTTTAGATGATAAAGATGCATTAGATATTCTAGCTTACCTGCATTATGAATCCGCTTCATTTAAGGCTTTAAACACCTTCTTTGATAAGATAGATAAGAACACTTTGTCTTCTTATATTACTAGACTCTGGGATTTTGGAATAGTTAAATATACCAAAAAAGAGGAATTTGAATTAACTAAATTAGGTAAGAAATTTTTACAAATAACAGTTCAATTTGTAATTGAATCTTTTCTAAGTGACGAGATACAAGATGAGAAAATGAAGAAGATACTGGTACAAAGAATAGGTGCGACAGAGTTAGCACAATTTAAAAAAGAAAGAGAAGAGAATAGAGCAAAAGGAATACAAATAGGACTTTTTAGAGGTACATAGCAGATTTATTCTATTTTCAGCTTCTTTTCATTTTTCTAGGAATAATGTTTAAAAGAAGAAAAGAAGAAAAGAAGAAGAGAAAAAAGGAAGAAAAAATATTACCATGTGGGTTCTTGTTCATACAGTTGTACTAATCTGTCTCTCACAGCATCACTTCGGTATTCAGGTAGGATGATTGGTGAATACCGTTTTTCTTTTAAGTCAAGGGAATCTAGTATTTTCATTACTTTTCTTACATGGTCAAGAGTCAGTTTTCCTGATAATTTAACTTTCTTTTTATATTCTTTAGCAGCAGTTATACCTGCTCGTCTTCCAAATACATTAATCTCAAGAAGTGAATTACCCATTAATCGATTCATTCCATGCACACCACCTGATATTTCTCCAGCTACGAGTAACCCATTAAGTGAAGTATAGCAGTTTTCATCAATTTCCACTCCCCCATTTTGATAATGTAAGGTTGGATATACTAAGATGGGATCTTTTGATATGTTAATACCAAATCGCTTCATCATTCGAAACATAGCACTTAGATTCTTTTCCACAGTTCCTTTTCCATGAATTTCATCTATCAAAGGACTATCTAACCAAATTCCTCTCATTCCAGTTGGAGTTTCTATATAGTTATCTGTGCTTGTGCAACATTTGATTAATGAGGAAGCCTCAACATCTCTTGGTTCTAGTGGATAACAAATTTGTTCACCATCTCTCCCAAGGACTTGTCCTCCCATACTCCTTACTTTTTCAGTGATTAACAAACCAACAATTTGCTCAGGAAAAGCTGCACCAGTAGGATGGAATTGAGTAGATTCTAGGTTTCTCAATTTTGCTCCAGCACGATATGCCATAACAACACCATCAGCTGTAGCTCCATAGTGGTTTGTAGTTGGAAAACCAGCAACATGTAGTCTACCAAAACCTCCTGTACTTAAAACAGTGATTTTTGATCTTACAATGAAATATTGTTTAGTTTCAACATTATATAATACTGCTCCAGCAATTCTACCTGTTTCGTCAGTTAGTAATTCTACAGCTGGAGAAAATTCAAGATATGGAATCTCTTTTTTGATAACTTCATCTTTTATGGTTCGGAAAATTTGCATTCCAG